>JAKART010000032.1 GCA_021819255.1 Acidobacteriota bacterium | reverse complement strand
GCGGACACTATGACATCGGCCGGCTGGACATGCAGGCCCTGCTGGATACCTACCCTGATTCGCAGTACATGATGCGGGCCAAGTTGGCGATCGCCGATGCCTGGTACAAGGAGGGAGGCAGCGCCGCGTATACGGAGGCCGCGCAGGAGTATCGCGACTTCATCACCTTCTTCCCCAACGTTCCAGAGGCTTCCGAGGCCCAGTTGCGGATCGGCGACATCGACTTCAAGCAGATGAACGTTCCCGGCCGCGATTACTCCAAGGCGGAACAGGCCGAGCAGGAGTACCGGACGATGCTGACGCAGTACCCGGACGCGCCCAAGCCCATTCTGGACGAGGCGCGCCAAAAGCTGCGCGAGGTGCAGGAGATTCTGGCTGAGCGGGAGGCGCAGATCGGCGACTTCTATGCCTCCGAGTCCAACTGGCCGGCCGCCATTGCGCGCTACGAGACGGTGGTAGAAACCTATCCGCTTTACAGCCACATGGACGATGTGCTGATTGGCATCGGCGACGCCTATGAGGCGGAGGCCTCAGCGGTGCGTGCGCAGCCAACCTGCGCCGCGAATATGGCGAAAGGGACTCGCTGCATGCCGGAGGCCGTCAAAGGCCGTCTGCTTCAGGACTATGATGGCAAGGCCGCCCAGAGCTATCGCGCCGTGGTGCTGTATCACGCCGCCGCGCCCCATGCGGAACAGGCCAAAGAGCGCCTTACGGGCATGAATCTTCCCATTCCAACGCCGACCAAGGAAGAGGTCGAGTTGAGCGACGAGTTGGAGAACAGCCGCGCGCCTTACAGCTTGCAAAAACGCATCGAAGTTCTCTTCCTGCAGTCGCCGAACACGGTGACGACGGCCCGCATCGGCCTGCCTCCCCTGCAGGATCCTCCACCGGTGCTGGCTCCCACCATCGTCAAGGAGTTGATGACGGACTACAGGGATGCCTACAATCCCAACCTGGCCAAGGCGCATCCAGAGCTGAAGGATAGTGAGGTCTATACGAAGTCGAGCGAGACGGCGGCAGCCTCTGCGCCGGCGCCGGCCTCCTCCGCGCCGCCCACCCTGGAGAGCATACCGACCGAGGGCTCCGCAGCGGCGATGGAGAACGACAAGACGGTCACCGTCGTCGAGCCGGTCAAGAACTCCTCGGGGGGTTCCGGGACGGGTCTGGGTGTGGATGTGATCACTCCGGGCTCAGGAGGTGGTTCGAGCGCCACCGGCACTCCGGCCAGCAACCTTCCCTCTGCCACCGGCGCTCAGGATCCGAACTACGGCCTGCCTATGCCCAAGCCTGCGGCCAAGGCCCTGCCGCCGATCGAGAAGCCCACCGAGGCCCCCGATCAGGTGAATGACGTGGAGGGCCAAGCCACACCGCTGGCGGAGCCCACCCCGGCCAGCACGGAAGCCGCAGCGAACGGCAAGAAGACGAAGAAGAATAAGAACAAGAAGAAGGCTCAAAAGATAGACAAGAACGACGAAAGCTCCAGCCGGAAGAAGCCGAAGCATGGCCTGGACAAGCTGAATCCCTTCTAGCGGCCCGCGGGGATCTGGGATGGGTATCACCAGGCGATCCCAAGGTGTTCCTCTGGTGTTTGGATCATGCGCGATGGCCACGGCGAGAACACATCGTGGCCATCGCCCTTTCCGAATGGCGCCGGCAGGCCAGGCTTGCTGCTGCTCGCCGGCGAGGCAGGGGAACGGCCCGGCAGGCGAGTGACGGGGCGATTCTAATTCGGCGGTAGGCTGCGATGACGACGCGCAGAATTGGGGCAGAGGGAGGCGCTGTAGGAAAGGGGCATGTGCGGGATGGGAGAGCAGCAGATCCTTACGTTTGATACAAGCGCGATAAACAAGCTAGCGGACGAAAAATCTTTTGATCTGCTGATGGCGTATATTCGCGAGCGCTTCTGTGTCCAGGTTTCATTCGATAGTGTGGAAGAGATCGTGGCGACCAGCAGCGCGCGACGGAGGCGCCAATTGCTCTGCGTGTGCAATCGGCTGTTGGCGGACGGCACTTGCATTGACCCTGCCGGTCCCCTACTTCAAAAAATGGTGGCCCGATTCGAGCGGGACGCGGGGTTCGATTGGGCCGAAGTTAATGTAGGAGTTTGCAGAATACCCGATTTGATATCCCACAGTGAGGGCCTTGACGATTGCCTCGCCAAACAAGTGCGAGAAGAGCGGAAACAGTTCGGCGAGGCCTTCACCAAAGTCTATAGGGAGGCGAAGCCGCGCTTCAACGTGGTCCTGGCCTTTCAAGAGACCGAAGCGCCCAAGAATCCGGCGGCGCTTGTAAACCGATTGCAGAGCACATTCTGGAAAACGGCCAGCAATATCTATGCCCGGCATGCAAAGAAGCCTTTTGATGAGACGACGATCCAAAGGTTTGTGCAAGAGTGCGATCCATTGCGGGCGCTAGTCAATGCGTTCTTCGTGGCTGCATTCGACAAATGCGTGCGACCGCCTCGAAGCGCCACCTCCTTCCGCTCCGGCTTCGGTGACACGCTGATGTCGGTGTGTCTCCCCTACTGCAATTATTTCGTGACGAATGACACTAATGGCATTGAGGCCGGTGGACAGTTGGCCTTCTATCAAGAGATCTGCTCATTGGCTGGGCTAAAGCACGTGACCGTTCAATCCTATGATAAATTTCGGCAGCAATTCTCTGAGTGGGCCGTCCTTTGTGCCGCCCGCTGAGAATTGCTGGAGTGCTGGAGTGATGGTTGCGCTGCGTGGTTTGCCCATGTACCATTGAGAGCAATGAAGGTGTTCTTCAGCCCGCGATTTACCCCGTCGTTCCGCTATTGGCCTCGCCCAGCGGCATCGGTGGAGTAGCCTCGCAAGGAGCTGAAGCAAAAGATCCTGCGATCTCCAGATTCCCCCGAGCCGCGACCCGATCAGGTTGCGGCTTTCGTATTTTGGAGCGGCAGGCAAGGGATGGACGAATGGCTCTTCAAGGACAGACGATGGATTCGACAGCGGGTGCGATGGGAACGATCGCCGGGGCGGCTCGGGAGGCGCTGGGACGGTTCGGGGTCTATGGCGGACGGTACGTTCCCGAGACGTTGATGGCCGCTCTGCTGGAGCTGGAGGCGGCCTATGCCGAGGCGCAGGCGGATCCGGCCTTCCACGCCGAGCTGGATGGGCTGTTGAAGGACTACTGCGGCCGGCCCACGCCGCTGTACGCCGCGAAGAGGCTGAGCGAGATGCTGGGCGGGGCGCGGATCTACCTGAAGCGCGAGGATCTGCTGCACACCGGGGCGCACAAGATCAACAACGCGCTGGGCCAGGCGCTGCTGGCGCGGCGGATGGGCAAGCAGCGAATCATCGCCGAGACCGGAGCCGGGCAGCATGGCGTCGCGACGGCGACGGTCTGCGCCCTGTTTGGCATGGAGTGCGTGGTCTATATGGGCGAGGAGGATATGCGGCGGCAGGAGCTGAACGTCTTCCGGATGCGCCTGCTGGGCGCGGAGGTGCGCGGGGTGGGCGCGGGTTCGGCGACGCTGAAGGACGCCATCAATGAGGCCATGCGCGACTGGGTGACGAATGTACGTTCAAGCTTTTACATCCTCGGCTCGGCGCTGGGCGCGCATCCTTATCCGACCATGGTGCGGGATTTTCAGCGCGTGATCTCCCGGGAGAGCAAGCGCCAGATTCTGGAGCAGGCCGGGCGGCTGCCGGATGCGGTGATCGCCTGCGTGGGCGGAGGATCCAACGCGATTGGAGCGTTCTATGAGTACATCCCCGAAGAGAACGTGGCGCTGATCGGCGTGGAGGCCGGCGGACGCGGTCACGGGCTGGGCGAACATGCGGCGCGGTTTGCCCAGCAGGGCGGCGGAGTTCCGGGGGTGTTGCAGGGAACCTACAGCTATGTGCTGCAGGATGAGGCGGGGCAGATTGCGGCGACCCACTCCGTGAGCGCCGGGCTGGACTACGCCAGCGTGGGTCCGGAACACGCCATGCTGCACGACTCCGGACGAGCCACCTATACCAGCGCCACGGATGCCGAGGCGCTGGAGGCCACCAAGGTGTTGAGCCGCACGGAGGGGATCATTCCCGCGCTGGAGAGCGCCCATGCCATCGCCGAGGTGATCAAGTTCGCCCCCCGGCTGGGCAAGGAGAAGATTGTGATGGTGAATGTGAGCGGCCGGGGCGACAAAGACATGGGGATTCTGACCCGCGAGATGGACCTGAGCGGCGATGCGACAGGAACAGGAAAGGTGAGTGCGCGGTAATGGCGATCGCATTCAAAAAGAGGCCGGGACTGGTGATCTACCTGACCACCGGGGATCCCGATCTGGAGACGACGCGGTTGATGGCGATCGAGGCGATCGACGCGGGGGCGGATGTGATCGAACTGGGCGTTCCGTTCAGCGATCCGCTGGCGGACGGGCCGGTGATCCAGAGGGCCAGCCAGCGAGCGGTGCTGCGCGGGACGCGCTTGGAAGATGTGCTGCGAGTGTGCCGGGAGATTCGCGCGGCGCGGCCGCAGGCGGGCTTACTGCTGTTCAGCTATCTGAATCCGGTGCTGCGGATGGGGCTGGAGAAGTTCGCCCAGGCGGCCAGAGATGCGGGCGCCGACGGCGTGCTGCTGACCGACATGATTGTGGAAGAAGCCGAAGAGTATCGCCGGGTGATGCGTCAGGCGGGGCTGATGCCGGTATTCCTGGCCGCTCCCACCTCGCCGGATGGGCGCTTGCAGGCCATCGCCGAGGCCTGTGAGGGATTTGTGTACGCGATCTCCCGGGTGGGCATCACCGGAACCCAGGCGGAGCTGGCCGGGGATGCCGAGGCGCTGGTGAGACGCCTGCGCAGGTTCACCCAGCTACCGATTGCTCTGGGCTTCGGGGTGTCCACGCGGGAGCATGTGCGGGCGCTGGGAGAGTTTGCCGATGCGGCCGTGGTGGGCAGCGCGATTGTAGGGTTGATTGAGCGGACGCCGGCAGAACAGGCCCCGCGGGCGGTCGGCGAGTTGGTGCAACAACTCTGCGGAGGAGCAAAAACCGCATGAGCCGCCGTCCGAGCACGTATCATGAGAGCAGACCGTTCGTAGCAGCGCAGCCCCCGGCTGTACACCAGAACCCCGCCCGGGGAGCCATGCCGGCGATGCCAGTGAAACCAGCACCTCCGGCGAAACAGGGCGAAGTTGCCGGGCTATCTTCGCGAGACCTGCGGGCTCGCTCGATGAGGAAGCATGGAAATCTCCGATTGGCGTAACAGGATTGATGAGCTGGATGAGCAGATCGTGCAGTTGCTTTCGCAGCGTGCGGCGGCGGCGGTGGAGATAGGGAGGCTGAAGCAGAGCCGGAGCGCTCCCATCTACGAGCCGCAGCGCGAGAAGGACGTGATTGAGCACGTGCGGAAGGTGAATCCGGGTCCGCTCTCAGGAGCGCAGGTGCAGGACATCTACGAGCGGCTGATGGACGTGATGCGGGAGTTGCAACGCCAGCGTCCATAATATGGGCGGCGCGGCTGGAGCAGGGCTGGGCCGCGCCGGCAGGGCAAATGAAAATCCTATTCAGGAGCACAGAGGAATCCAGTGATGATCGTAGCGATGCAGGATCAGGCCACCGATGAACAGATACAGCAGGTGATTGAGCGGATGGTGGAGCTGGGCTTCAACGTCCACCGCACCACCGGAGAGGTGCAGACCATCCTTGCGGGGGTGGGAACGCCGGCGCACTTTGAGGTGACGGAGTTCCAGGTGCTGGCCGGCGTGGCGCAGGCCTACCGCATCTCGTCGCCTTACAAGCTGGCCGGGCGCGGGTTCCGGCCGGAGGGCACAAAGGTGACGTTTCCCAACGGCCTGGTGGTTGGCGGCGACGATGTGGTGATCATGGCCGGACCCTGTTCGGTGGAGAGCCGCGAGCAGATTCGCCTGAGCGCGCAGCAGGTGGCGGCCTCCGGCGGTCAGTTCCTGCGCGGAGGCGCCTTCAAGCCGCGCAGCTCGCCCTACAGCTTCCAGGGCATGGGGGTGGAAGGGCTGAAGCTGATGCGCGAGGCTGCCGATGAGACCGGGCTGCTGGTGATCACCGAGGTGATGGAGATCGCGCAGATTGAGCTGATGCTGCCCTACATCGACTGCTTCCAGGTGGGCGCGCGCAACATGCAGAACTTCAACCTGCTGCGCGAGCTGGGGCATGTGCGCAAGCCGGTGCTGCTCAAGCGCGGCATTGCGGCCACCATCGAAGAGCTGCTGCTGAGCGCGGAGTACATCCTCTCCGGCGGCAACTACGACCTGATGCTCTGCGAACGCGGCATTCGCACCTTTGAGACCTACACGCGCAATACGATGGACATCTCGGCGATTCCGGTGCTGAAAAAGCTGACCCACCTGCCGGTGCTGGGCGACCCATCGCACGGCGTAGGCAAGCGCGACCTGGTGCCGCCGATAGCGCTGGCCGCGGTCGCCGCCGGCGCCGACGGGCTGCTGATGGAGATGCATCCCAATCCCGACAAAGCGCTCTCCGACGGAGCGCAGTCTCTCTTCCCGGAGCAGTTGACCCAGTTGGTGGAGAAGCTGCGCAGGCTCGCGCCGGTCGTGGATCGCGCCATAGCGCCGGCGGTGTCACAGATTCACGCTTAGACTCGGCAAGGAGATGGCTCTGCACCGGATTGTGGTCAAACTCGGAACCAACGTCATCATGCGGCAGGATGGCAAGGTGGCGCTGGGCCTGCTGTGCGGCCTGGTGGAACAGATCGCCGAGCTGCGCGCCCAGGGCGTCGAGGTTCTGGTGGTGAGCTCGGGAGCGATTGGGCTGGGCATGGAGCGGTTGGGGCTGCGGGAGCGGCCAACCGTGCTCTCCCAGATTCAGGCCTGCGCCGCCATTGGACAGTCGCGGCTGATGTCGCTCTACGACGACGCCTTCGATCAGCTTGGCTGCCCCATCGCCCAGGTGCTGCTGACCGAGGACGACTTTCGCGATGCGGTGCGGCATGCGAATCTGCGCGCCGCGCTGGATGCCTTGCTCACCATGGGGGTGATTCCCATCGTGAATGAGAATGATACGGTCTCCACCATCGAGCTGGAACGATCCACGGAGTACAAGCCAAGGGAGCGGATCTTTGGCGACAACGACAAACTCTCCGCTCTGCTGCTGAAGCACATCGGAGCGGACCTGCTGGTGCTGCTCTCCGATGTGGACGGCTTGTACGATCGCCATCCAGGCGCGCCCGGAGCGACGCTGATTCCGCGCGTGGAAGCAGTGGATGAGAAGATTCTGTCCCTGGCCAATGGGAGCAACGGGCGTGGACGCGGAGGGATGGTCTCCAAGCTCGAGTCGGCGCGCATTGTGCTGCATGCGGGCAAGCAGGTGATGATCGCCAACGGACGCACGCCGCATGTGCTGGAGCGAATCGTCTCCGGAGAGAGCGTCGGTACGCTGTTTGCTCCGGCGCAGCCCAGGACGGGAGACGTGCTGAGGGAGGAGCGTTGAGCCCAGCTCGGAGACCGGATGAGAACCCAGGTCGGAGACCGGATGAGAGCCCAGCTGGGAGCCCGGATGAGAGCCCGGTTCGGAGACCGGATGAGAGCCCGGCTGGGAGACCGGATGAGAGCCCGGATCGGAGCCCGGATCAAGGCTCGGCTGGGATGTCGTCTGGGATCTCGGCTGGGATGTCGTTTGGGATCTCGGCTGGGTCTTCTCATGCTGCCGCCGCAGCGGGCGAGCGCACTGAAACGCGCGCCGTGGCGGAGGCCGCCAGACGGGCGTCGCGCGTGCTGGCCACTCTGGATGACGCCACCCGCAACCGGGCGCTGGAGGCGATGGCGGCGGCCCTGGAGCCGGCGGCAGCGCCGTTGCTGAAGGCCAACGCAGAGGATCTGCGCGCGGCTGCGGAGAGCCTGAGCCCGGCGACGCTGGCCCGGCTGCAGTTGAGCCAGGCCAGGCTGGCGGAGATGGCCGAACAGGTGCGCTCCGTGGCTGGTCTGCCGGACCCGCTGGGGCGGGTGCTGGATGCGATCGAGCTGGATGAAGGATTGCATCTGACCCGGGTGAGCGTTCCGCTAGGCGTGGTGGGCGTGATCTTTGAGGCGCGGCCGGATGCGGTGACGCAGATTGCAGCCCTGGCCGTGAAGTCCGGCAACGCGGTGATTCTGAAGGCGGGGCGAGAGGTGGAAGGGACGGCGAGCGTGCTGGTGCGGGTGTTGCGCTCGGCCTTGGAGAGCTGTGGCTTGCCCGCGGATGCCGTGTCCCTGCTGCGAGGAAGAGAACGCGCCCGGGAGCTGTTGGCGATGCACGACCTGGTGGATCTGATGATTCCGCGCGGATCCAAGGCGCTGGTGGAGTATGTGCAGGCGAATACGCGCATACCGGTGCTGGGCCACGCCGAGGGAATCTGCCACATCTATGTGGACCAGCGCGTGGACGAGGCGCTGGCGCTGCGGGTGATCGCGGATGCCAAAATGGACTACCCGGCGGCCTGCAACGCAGTGGAGACGGTGCTGTTGCATCAGGCGATTGCGGCTGAGTTTTTACCCCGCCTGGCCGAGCATCTGCGCGCGCGCGGCGTCGCGCTGCATGGCGATGCCACCGTGCGGGGGCTGCTGCGCGGCTTTGAGGTGGAGGCGGTAACGGATTGGCATACCGAGTACGGCGAGCCGGCCATCTCTTTGGGAGTGGTGGCCTCGCTGGAGGACGCCATCCGGCACATCCATGCGCATGGGTCGGCCCATACGGAGAGCATCCTGAGCAGCGATCCGGAGGCGGCGGAGAAGTTTCTGCGCGAGGTGGACGCCTCCAGCGTGATGCACAATGCGTCGACGCGCTTTGCGGATGGGTTCCGCTACGGATTCGGCGCCGAGGTAGGCATCAGCACCAGCAAGCTGCATGCGCGGGGCCCGGTGGGGCTGGAGGGGTTGACGACCTACAAGTACTTGTTGCGCGGCACGGGACAGATAGCCGGAGACTATCGGGCCGACAAGGAGACCGGCCGGACGGCGCGGGCCTTTACGCACCGGCGGGAGCGCGGATGAAAAGCGTGCTGGTGGTGGGAACCGGACTGATGGGCGCCTCCGTGGGGTTGGCGCTCAAGGCCGGCGGTTTCGCAGGCGAGGTCATCGGCTGGGATGCCCGCGCGGAAGAGTTGGCCGAAGCCCAGCGGCGGGGAGCGATCGACCGCAAGCTGGCCGGCCGCGAAGCGGTATCGGAAACGGATGCGGATGTGGTGGTGCTGGCCACGCCGGTGCTGGCCATTCTGGACTGGATGGAACGGTTGGCTCCGGCGCTGAAGCCGCACCAACTGGTGACCGACCTGGGCAGCACCAAGGCCGAGATCGCCGCGCGCGCCCAACGGCTGTTTGGCCGGCCGGGACGAGCGGAGTTTCTTCCCGGACATCCCATGGCGGGCAAGGAGTCCGGCGGAGCGGCGCTGGCCGAAGCAACGCTGTTCCAGAACGCCGTGTGGCTGTTTGCGCCGCCGGCAGGCGAGCCAAAGGCCGGAGAGCGAACGGCCGGGGAGCGAAAGGCCGGAGAGCCGGAGTCCGTCAAAGCCTGGCGAGAGACCGTGAAGGGTTTCGGAGCCCGGGTGCGAGAGATGGATCCCCGGCAGCACGACGAGGTCTGCGCCTGGGTGAGCCATCTGCCGCAGATGCTCTCCACGGCCATCAGCGCGCTGCTGGAAGACCAGTTCGCCGCCGATGCCGAGGGCATGGCCGCCGTACAGGCGATCGGGGGCCGGGCGCTGCGCGAGATCACCCGCCTGGGCAGCAGCCCTTACAGCATGTGGCGGGATATTGCCTTGACCAACACCGAGGCCATCGGGGCCGCGCTCTGGGCGCTGGAACAGCGTCTGGCCCATGTGCGGGAGAATCTGCGCACGCCGGAGCTGCGCGAGCAGTTCAGCCGCGCCAATCGCTTCCGCACGTCTCCGCGAAGCTGAGCACCGATCCGAAGCGGCTCCGGCAGGTGGATTCACTCGCCCATGCCGCGATAGCCGTGCTTGCCGTTCCGGTAAAGCGTAATGGTGAACATGGGCGTCTTGGTGTGGGTGTAGCCGGACTCCTTGGCCGTCAGCGTCAATCCCCCGCCCCAGGTGATGGCGAAGCTTTTGTGATTTGGCCAGGTGTACTCGGCCTCCGGAGAGAGATCGAAGTAGGTCCAGCTTGGCGCGTTGGCGTGGCCGAAGAAGAGGTTGGTTTTGCGCTGAGACTCACCGTTGTACTCCAGCAGGCAACCCAGCCCCCGCCTGCTGCTGAGCACGTCTTCCAAGGCGCCTGAGAAGTAGAGAAGATTTCCATTGACCACACGCAGATGTTCGCCGTTCGGAACCACCGTGAATCCATTGTTGAAGGTGTAGCCGCTACCAACATGGTTGGGGTCTTCCACGATATCGCCAAACTGAAAGTATCCTTCGAAGGGTTTGAACTGCTTGCGCGCCAGCAGATTCAATCCCTCGTTGTAAGTTCCGTTGCCACGCTGGTCCGCGCCGAAGAGCGCTGGATTCAGGTTCTGGTACTTGCCCGTGGGAATGAACTGAATGTAGGTGAGCGCCAGGGACGGCCTGGACCAGAAGCGAAAGTTGTCCCTTTCCTTCATGAACTGCTGCTTCAGTTCAAAGTGAAGATTTCCTATCCCGGTGGCGG
This sequence comes from Acidobacteriota bacterium, assembly GCA_021819255.1. GTDB lineage: Bacteria > Acidobacteriota > Terriglobia > Terriglobales > Acidobacteriaceae > Granulicella. The sequence continues at coordinate 843 of JAKART010000032.1, read as the reverse complement.
TCTCAATCTGGCCATCCGGAGTGCTGGGCGGCCCGATGCGGTTGTAATCGATGGGGAGGTAGAAGTCGAGCTCCAGGTTGTTCACGATGCCGTAGCTGAGCCTCTGTGGCATGTAGAGATTGGTTTGCCCCAGCGAATGGGTCAAGGAATCGAAGATAAATGGCTCGACGTAGCCCGACCCGGGAGGATCAGCGTCGGCGGTCCCGGTGTAAAACGGCCCGCTGGTCAACGGACTCCAGGTCTGTTTCGCTTGCCCCGCCGAGCCAACAGGCGTCAACGCCGGCATCATGATTGCAAGGACACAGGCAGGGACTCGGCGTAAAAGGTTCATTGGATTCTCCGGCTCGGGGGTGCTTTCTTTCAGAGCAGCCCTGGTTGCGAATGCGGATGGGCTCCCGGAGCGATCCTCGGGACGCCGGGTGTGGGCGTGGCTGCCGACCGGGCTGGATCGGCGGAAGGGCCACGCTGGTCTCCGCACAAACTGATCCCGCTCCGGCGGCGCTCGATCCGGGAAGGGTGTACTTGGTCGAGCCTCAAGGCATCCGCGCTAGGCGGCTCGATGCCTCCTGATTGAGACGCTTGTGCTCCCTTTCGCGGCTCAGGAGAGTGGGCTGTTCACAATCCATCCCTCCACAGGTACTGTATCATATCCCCCTAGGGTATAGATCTCTTGCCGAACCACCCTATTGTTTCAGCGTTTTAGACCATTTTCCCTGATGATGGGTGTACGGAAGCGGGCGTTCCGTGGCGTCTTCATTGAGGAAAACGCCCACAGGAGTCGTTCCCCTTGCTTACACCCTCAGGGAAAATGGTCTAGCGGAAAGTGGCATAGCATGGTCGCAG
>JAKART010000031.1 GCA_021819255.1 Acidobacteriota bacterium | reverse complement strand
CGCCTCCAGCCCTTTCGGCCATCTCTTTGACCCTATCGCCTCAGGCGCCATCGTCTCCGGACTGATCTCCATCTTCTGGTTCGTGGCCAAGGTCTTTGCTTTCCTTCTGCTTTACATCTGGGTGCGCGGCACCCTTCCCCGCTTTCGTTATGACCAGCTCATGGGATTTGGCTGGAAGTTTCTTCTGCCCGTGGCCATGGTCAACATCCTGGCTACGGCGCTGGCCCTGGCGTACCACGGTTAATCGGTTATGGAGATCACGGATTCCTCCCTGCGCTCCATGTGAAAATCACGATTCAGCAACCCGCGGCACACGAACTCTCTGGAATCGATAGCCCCGATGGAACTCGTACTCTTCATCCTCTTCGGTCTATTGGCGGTAGCAGGAGCCCTGAATCTGCTCTTCCAGCGCCATCCCATCAACTCCGCGCTCTCCCTGGTAGTCGTCATGATGTCGCTGGCGGTCCTCTACTGGTCACTGGGTGCGGAGTTTCTTGCCGCAGCCCAGGTGATCGTCTACGCGGGCGCCATCATGGTTCTCTTCATCTTCGTCGTCATGCTGCTGAACGCAGGTGAGGAAGAGGAGACGCATGGCTCGAAGATCGCTTACATCGCGGGCATCCCCGGCGCAGCCGCCATCTTCTGCCTGCTCAGTTTCGTCTTCCTCTCGGAGCGTAGCCGGCTTGGCTCAACAGGGCTGGGAGGATATCTCTCCGGCGCCGTCTCCAATATCGGCGAGATATCCCACACTCTGTTCACCACGCTGCTGCTTCCCTTTGAAGTCACCTCCATTCTCATCCTCATCGCCATTCTGGGAGCGGTGGTGCTGGCGCGAAAGGAGCTCTAAGCATGACCATTCCTTGTGGCGGCTTTGCGGTGCTCACCACGGCCTGGATGCTTTTGGTCGGCTGCAGTGCGGCCGGCGTTCTCATTGTCAAAAGCTGGGGAGAAATCGAGTCATGATCACCGTACCCATCGCCTACTACCTTATCCTGGCGGCTGTTCTCTTCTGCATCGGCATCGCCGCCTTTCTCATCAAGCGCAACGTGATCACCATCTTCATGTCCATTGAGCTGATGCTCAACGCGGTGAATCTCACCTTTGTTGCTTTTGCCCACGTTTGGCGCCAGATCTCGGGCCAGATCTTCGTCTTCTTCGTGATGGTGGTGGCCGCTGCGGAAGCCGCAGTCGGACTGGCCATCATCATCGCACTTTTCCGGACGCGTCGGACCCTCAACGTCGACGAGGTGGACATGCTCAAGAACTGAAGCCCTTCGTTCTCCCATAGCCGCATCGGTCCCACGTTTTACGCAGCAGAAGAACATCGAATGGAACAATGAATCCTCAACTGCTCTGGCTCATTCCGATCCTTCCCTTCTCCGGCTTTCTGATCAACGGACTGGCTGGACGCAATTTTCCACGCGCCGTGGTCTCCGCCCTTGCGCTCACGGCCACGCTGCTGCCCGCGCTGCTGGTTTCCAAGCTCTGGATGGTGATGACCGCCACAGGCGGTCCTCCGGAGATCTTCCTCTCCAGCGTGCCCTGGATCGCCGTCTCCGGCTTCCATGTGAACTTTGCCTTCACGGTGGACCACCTTACCCTGGTGATGCTTGGGGTGGTCACCGGAGTCGGCTTCCTGATCCACGTTTATTCGGTCGGTTATATGGCGCACGAAGAGGGATACTGGCGCTTCTTCGCCTATCTCAACCTCTTCATGTTCTTCATGCTGATGCTGGTGCTGGCCTCCAGCTTCCTTCTGCTGTTTGTCGGCTGGGAGGGAGTCGGCCTGGCGAGCTACCTGCTCATCGGCTTTTACTTCAAGAAGGACTCAGCCGCCAACGCCGGCAAGAAGGCGTTCATCGTGAACCGCATCGGCGACTTCGGCTTCCTGCTGGCCATGTTTCTTCTGGTGGCTCACTACGGAACGCTGAACTTCAGCACCATCTTCGCCACGATCGCAGCATCACCGCTGAGCGGCGGCTTTCTCACCGCCGTTGCCCTGCTGCTGGTGCTGGGAGCCGCCGGCAAGTCCGCGCAGATTCCTCTCTACGTCTGGCTGCCGGACGCCATGGAAGGCCCCACCCCGGTCTCTGCCCTGATTCACGCGGCGACCATGGTGACCGCCGGCGTCTACATGATCGCCCGCTGCCATGTGCTGTTTGACCACTCGCCTCTCGCGCTGACGGTGGTCGCCGTGACTGGAGCGCTCACGGCCCTGTTTGCGGCCACCATGGGCATGGTGCAGCATGACATCAAGCGCGTGCTGGCCTATTCCACCGTCTCGCAGCTCGGCTACATGTTTCTGGCCTGCGGCGTCGGAGCTTATTCTGCCGGCATCTTCCATCTGATGACTCACGCCTTCTTCAAGGACCTGCTGTTTCTCTCCGCCGGTTCAGTGATTCATGCGCTCTCCGGCGAACAGGATATGCGCTTCATGGGCGGCTTATGGAAAAAGATCCCCATCACGTTCTGGACCATGACAGCGGCCACCTTCGCAATCTCCGGCGTGTGGCCTTTCTCGGGATTTTTCTCCAAGGACGAGATTCTCTTCCAGACCTTTCAGTCCCCCAACCCGCTGGCCAAGCTGCTGTGGCTGGTGGGCCTGGTGACCGCTGGAATGACCTCCTTCTATATGTTCCGGCTCTGGTTCAAGACGTTCTTCGGCGAGTCCCGCTTCGAGCATTCCAGCTTTGCGCAAGCCTCGCACGGCAACAACCATGCATCAGCCCATGGCAACGGCATTCACGAGTCTCCGCTGGTGATGACCCTGCCGCTGATGGTGCTGGGCGTGCTTTCGCTCGCGGGAGGCTGGGTGGGGATTCCAGCGGCTCTGGGCGGCAACGATGTGATCGGCCACTTCCTTGACCCGGTCTTCCACGGCGCCGCCGTGCCGGCGGCCGCGCCGGCTGTAGCGGCTGCCGCGCACGGCCTGGAGATCTCTCTGGCTGCCATCTCGCTGGCTACGGCCGCGTTGGGCATCTTCGTGGCATGGCTGTTCTACCACCGCAAGCCCGGAACAGGAGCCAAGCTGGCCCGCAGGTTCCAGCCCATCTACTCGCTGGCCTACCACAAGTACTGGATCGACGAGATCTACGGGAGCTTTGTGGTCGCGCCGCTGCTAGCCTTTTCCCGGCTCATCCTTGCCGGTCTGGTGGACGGAGGCGTGATTCAGGGAACGGGCGCCGGGCTGGCCGCCTCGGCGCGCGGCAGCAGTTGGCTGGTTCGACACATGCAATCTGGAAAGATTCGTTCTTACGCCGGCTGGCTCGCCGCCGGAGCCGCCGCCGTCATCGTCCTTGCGCTGTTTCTCCGGTAACGCTCCTTCTCCTGCGGCCCGGCGCAGGAGATGCATCACGAAACTCCACAGGATCCAATGAACTTCGACCCGATCATCCTGACACTCATCCTTGCCACTCCGCTGGCCGGAGCCATTCTGCTCGCCCTGATCCCTGAGCAGGAGGGCTTCGACAAGGGCGGAGAGTCTATTGACAGCAAACGCCACGCCGCCGGAGCGCTGGTGGTTACCCTGCTCACGCTGCTGCTCACGCTGCATCTGCCGGCGCACTTCAACTATCACGCATCTCCACACACCTTCCAGTTCGAGCAGAACCTGTCCTGGATCAGCAACCCGGCCATTCGCTACCACCTGGGCGTGGACGGCCTGAGCATGTGGCTGATCGTGCTGGCAGGCTTCCTTGCACCCATGGGCGTGCTCGCCTCCTGGAACGCTGTCCAAAGACGAACCCGGCTCTTCTATTCCCTTTTCCTGCTGCAGCAGGTGGCCATGCTGGGCATCTTCATGGCCCTCGACCTGTTCCTTTACTACGGCTTCTGGGAGCTGTCGCTGGTTCCCATGGCGCTGCTCATCGCCACCTTCGGCCGTACCGAAAACCGCCGCCGGGCTGCCATCAAGTTCTTTCTCTACGCCTTCATCCCTTCGGCCATTCTTCTGGTGGCCATCCTGTGGCTCTACAACCTGACCGGAACCTTTGACTTGCCTACACTGCAGGCCCTGGCCGGCGCGCACCATATTGCCGCCTCACCCACGGCCCTCCTGCTCTGCTCCATCGCCTTTCTGGTCGCGTTTGCGGTCAAGGTTCCCATCTTCCCTCTGCATGGCTGGCTGCAAGACGCGGTCACCGAGGCTCCTACTGCCGCAGTGATGGTGCTGGCGGGCAAACTGGGCCTCTACTCCATCCTGCGCTTCAGCTTCGGCATCTTCGCTGATCAATCCCGCCATATGGCGCCGCTGCTGATTGCGCTGGGCGCAGCCGGCATTGCCTACGGGTCGCTGATCGCCCTGATCCGAACTGACCTTAAGAAGCTGGCAGCCTTCTCCACGCTGGCGCACGTCTCCTTTGTGGTTCTGGGCATCTTCACCTTCACTGTGCTGGGCATGGACGGGGGCATCTTCCAGATCCTCAACGAGAGCCTGATTGGAGCCGCCTTCTTCCTGCTTCTGGGGCTGCTGTATGAGCGTTACGGAACCTACGAGATGCGAGATTACGGCGGACTGGCGAGCCGCCATCCCTGGATGGCGACGATGTTCGTCATCACTTCGCTGGCCGCCGTGGGCCTGCCGATGCTGAATGGATTCGTAGGCGAGTTCCTGATCCTCTCCGGCACGATGCAATCGATCGTGGTTCACCACGTACTCTGGACCACCCTTGGCGCCACGGGCGTCATCTTCGGCGCGGGGTACATGCTGTGGATGATTCAACGCGTCTTCTATGGATCGCCCGGGGTTCGGACGCAAGAGGTTCAAGGTTGGGATCTTTGCAGCCGCGAGCATCTTGAGCTCTGGCCTTTCGCCGCTCTCTTCCTCATCATGGGCATCGCCTCTCCGCTGTGGATGCGGGCGATTGACACCTACGGCGCCCCCACCGCTACGGAAATTGCGCCATCCGGCGCTCCACCGAGCGCCCAGATCACCGAGCAGATCCACTCCACACCAGCCGTGGCGGATAGCGCCTTGGCCAGGAACAGCCACATCCCTCATCTGACCGACGCCCGCCAGGAGGTGCGCTGATGTCCACCAACCTCCTCGCCCTTCTGCCTGAGCTGATCCTTACCCTCACCGCCATCCTGGTGATGCTGCTGGAGCCCTTGCTGGCTGTGGGTGCCTCGCGCAAGCCGCTCGGCTGGCTCGCCATACTGGGATCGCTTGGCTCTGGAGTTGCCGCGCTTTTCCAACTTCGCGTTGTCCATGCCCTGGGAACCCTTACCGGCTTCTACGGAACCATTCAGGTGGATGCATTCTCCATCTTCTTCCACCTGCTCATCGCGAGCATTGTTGTCACCACGCTGCTGGCCTCGCTGGATTACTTCCCGCCAGATCAGATCAGTCATGCCGGCGAGTACTTTGCCCTGGTTCTGTTCGGCGCCACAGGCATGATGTTCATGACCAGTTCCGCGGAACTGCTGATGGTCTTCATCGGGCTGGAGATCTCCTCGATCTCCACCTACATCTTGGCGGGCTTCCGCAAGGGCCGCGCCACAGCCTCCGAGTCGGCCATCAAGTACTTCCTGCTGGGCAGCTTTGCGACAGCTTTCTTCCTGTACGGCATCGCTCTCTGCTTCGGCGCTACCGGATCGACGACAATTGCCGGGATTGGCGCGGGCCTGGCCGCCACCAAGACGCCGCTCTTCGGCTGGCTTGCGGTCGGCATGGTGCTGATCGGCCTGGGCTTCAAAGTGTCCGCAGCGCCCTTTCACGTCTGGACACCGGACGTTTACCAGGGAGCGCCGGCTCCGGTAGTTGGTCTGATGTCCACAGCGCCCAAAGCTGCGGCTTTTGCCGTACTTCTGCGTTTTCTGTTTGAGGCCGCGCCAACAGATCGGCATCACTGGGCGCCGCTGATCGCCATCATGGCCGTCGCGTCGATGACCATTGGAAACCTGGGCGCTCTGTTGCAATCCGACGCCAAGCGCCTGCTGGCCTACTCTTCGATCGCCCACGCCGGCTATCTGCTGGTGGCTTTCACAGCTCCGGAGCCTCTGGCAGTCTCCACGGCCTGTTTCTACACCGCCGCCTATGCGGCCATGAACGTCGGGGCCTTCGTGGTGCTGACCCAACTCTCTGGATTCGACGAGCGGCTGCGCACCATCGACGACCTGACCGGTCTGGCTCTGCGGCGGCCGGCGCTTGCGGCGTTCCTGGCCTTTTTCCTGCTTTCCCTGATTGGAATTCCCTTCACCGGCGGCTTCTTCGGCAAGTTTTACGTCTTCTCCGCCGCCGTACACAGCGGATACACTTGGCTGGCCATCGTCGGTCTGGCCAACTCCGGGCTGGCCTGCTTCTACTACCTGCGTCTGCTGACCGCCCTTTATGCCAGACCCACCACGGACACCATCGGCGATGCTCCTACACCGCATTGCCTCTCCATCCCGGCGGGGTTGGCGTTGATCGCCACAGCTGCAGCCACACTCTTGCTGGGCATCCTGCCCAATCGCATCCTAAGCCTGACGCAACGCGCTGCTCCATCAACCGTGGCCCAATGCGTCATGCAAAAATAGAACTTCTCCAGTTCAGGCAGAGCGGAATGCCTCAACTTTGAGGGGCGTCTTCTCCCATCAAGGCGTCTCAGCCGGCTCGCCTGCGGGGATCGATCCAAACGAGACGGGTTCTAGACCATTTTCCCTGATGATGGGCGCACGGAAGCGGGCGTTCCGTGGCGTTTTCATTGAGGAAAACGCCCACAGGAGTCGTTCCCCTTGCTTACACCTTCAGGGAAAATGGTCCAACATCCGTGCGGGAGTCTTACAGGTCCCGGCTGGCATGATGGCCTTCCCATCATGTTCCTGGCAGGAGATTCATCGTGCCGCCACTCAGTCAAGCAAGCGCCCGAGGAGCAGAATCCATTGGCGGGGATCAGCCTGGCTCCAAGCGGATGGATCGTAGGAACCAGGCGCGAATGAGCAAGTCTCGGAGATTCGGACGGAGGGGCCGGCGCAACCCTTGCTCCGCGGCCGGCCGGCTGAGAGCGCACGCTTCGTTTGCCCATGACGAAGCGTCTGTGTTGGAATAACTCTGATGCGAAGACGTATGTTCTTGCAGTCATCGTTGCTGACCTCCGCTTCCATGCTGCTCTGCCGTGGCGGCTGGACAGAGATGGTATCGCCTTCCCCGGTCGTCGTAGATCTGACAATGGACGTCTCTATTCAAGGACACGTCATCCCGTCAGATTTCACAGGTTTGAGCTACGAGCAAACCCAGCTTTCGAATCCGGAGTTCTTCTCAGGTTCTAACTCCCAGCTGGTGGGGATGATCTCCAGGCTGGGAAGACATGGCGTGCTTCGCCTCGGTGGTGATACCAGCGAGTATACGTTCTGGGATCGAAACGCCAGGCCTTCGAGAATGTCCTTGAAGACCACTGCGGGTCCAGACACGGGTCAACATCCCATTCGGCCCGCAACGATCACACCCGATGCGATCCGGCAGCTCAAGACCTTTCTGGATCAGACAGGTTGGAGCGTGATCTATGGTCTCAACCTCGGGCAAGGCACTCCGGAAAGGGCAGCCGACGAAGCCGCATTTGTCATGCAAACCCTCGGGCGAGAGAAGATTTTGGCATTCCAGATAGGCAACGAGCCTGACGCCTTTACACTCAATCGCCTACGGCCCAGCACTTGGGGCTTGGACGACTATCTGCTGGAATGGGACCGCTTCTTTGAGGCAGTGCGAGCGCGCGTGCCGGGTGCGCCGTTTGCTGGTCCGGATACTGCCACCCATCCGAACTGGCTTCTGCCTTTTGCCAGGAAATTTCAGCATAAAATCAAGTTTCTTTCATCTCACTACTATGCCGTCCACAGGCCAACCGGAACAATTGATCGCCTCCTAACTCCAAACGAACGTCTGCAGTCGGAGATCGCGGCCTTTCAGCAAGCGGAACAGGAGACAGGCTTGAAGTTCCGGATGACGGAAACAAACTCCTGCCCAAGCGGGAAAGAGGGCGTGAGCGATACATTCGGAGCGGCGATTTGGGCTGCAGACTATATGTATCAACTTGCGGAAGCCGGCTGCATCGGCATCAACTTTCACGGCGGCGGTTATGGCTGGTACACACCGATTGCAGGCAAGCCGGAAAACGGCTTCTTAGCCAGGCCGGAGTACTACGGTTTGCTGCTGTTCGCCAAAGCTGGTCCAGGGAGGCTGGTGAGCACCAAGCTCAGCGGAGCGGAAGCTTCTCCCAACCTGACCGCCTACGCGCTCCGCGGCCAGGATGGCCTTTTGCGGCTGGCATTCTTCAACAAGAACGCAGACCGCGACGTGCTCGTCAGGATCCATGGCGCCAACGCCCGCAGTGCAACAGTGATGCGACTGACGGCTCCACGGCTCAGTGATACGACAGACGTCACCTTGGCGGGGAGTGTCGTGGGTGCAGACGGCGCCTGGACCGCTTTAGTGGAAGAGCGCTTGTCGAGCCATGAGGGGGTTTACTCTGTCTCTGCGAAGCGCGGATCGGGTGCCTTGATCGTTTTCGGCTAAAGCTAGTTTCATAAACATCTCCGCCGTGTGATCCACAGGCATGGTAGCAGAAGGCTCTGCAGGTGAGTAGGCTGCTCGTGGCGAACAAGCAGCCTACGGAACTGTCCGAACCATGCGTTGGTTGGCTCGATTATCCCGCGGCGCTTGTATCGTTTGAGGTTTCTCCCGCATTCGTGCTTCCATCCCTTGCTGCTCTTGCGATAGGGAACGCGGAGGCCGAGGCCTCATCTCCCGAGCCCTCGGGCCGGCGGTTCGGAGTCGCAGGCACGGTCGGCGATCAGCCGCTTCGGTTTTCTTCGTGGACGGCCTTTTCGGCGGGGACCTTGACTTCGGCGAGCGTGGCTTCCCCAAGCGCAACTTCTCCCGGAGAGGCACTTTCGAGCCGAGCTCCCAGCGGAAGACCGCCACCGTCGACCAGTACCATCCACTTCGTGCCCCTGCCACGCCCGTTTTTACAGACTGCGGAGCCCTCTTTTTCGCCGGAGCGAATCCACCGTCCAGGAACGCCTTCTCCCCACTTCAACAGACCTTCTTGATCCAGCGCGCCCAGCAGCGCACGCCATGCGTCCAGCCAGACTTGTTGCTCCTCCCACTGCTTCAAACTCCTCCATCAGGTCGCTGGATAGGGGTACTTGTAGGGCAAGAGCCGCCACGCCGCGCCCGTCCGCAAGGCCCACGGACTCCGCTCCAGGCAGGCCCGGTTCGACGCCCACCCCCCGCTTGTCCCTGCGCAGATTCGGCTCAGGCAGCAAAAGCGCAATCAACTCCCAATGCGCATCGCTTAACAATTGAAATCTCTTCTTGCTCATACAAGAAGTTCATCAAACCACCCGCCTCACGCAGGAGACTTCAGCTTGATGCCGAACCTAATTCTGAAACATGCTCCACGACTTATTCATTTCCTTTCTGTCTAAGCCAACGTAGGTCAATTGCTTTGGTGGAGCGATGTAATCCGTGGCCGCGCTGGTGCACCCGTCGGCGTAGACAGGCTATCAGGGTTCTTCTTTAGATTGTTGTAAGTCTCGATTACCTTCTGAGGGAACGTCGGAATCATTTGATCAACTTGCTGAATCATTTGGCTGACAATGCCTGGGTGAAGGTCCGCAACATCATAGCTCTCGCCAGGGTCTTCGTTGAGGTAGTACAATTCTGGTTTTGTGAGCAGGAGATTTTCTCCTGGCGGAGTTCCCAGCACGTAAGGATCTTTCGTGTATTGGGCGATCCTCACCTTCCACCCTCCTTGGCGAGCGCATTGAAGATTGAGCCCCGCTTCCATCCCTGAGAAATAGAGAACGGGTTCGTGCCTCTCAGGCCCCTTTCCGCCTGTCAAGAGTCCAGAGATATCAAGGCCGTCCACGGGCTTGGAAGGTAAACTTGCACCGCAAATTGAGGTGACGGTCGGAAGTACGTCCAGGTTCGATGCCCACTCATCGCAGGTGTGTCCAGCCGGAATGACCCCGGTCCATCTGGCAAGGAACGGAACTCGGCAACCACCTTCATAAGTAGTGCCCTTTCGCCCGCGTCGTGTCCCAGGACTTCCCTGAAACCAAGGGCCGTGATCGCCGGTGAAGATCATCAAAGTATTCTCGTCTAGGCTCCTGCGCCGCAGAGTTTGCACAATTTCACCTACGCTCCAGTCGATTTCCTCTACAGCATCTCCATAAATGCCTTGCTTGGATCTCCCCTTGAACCTTGGGGAAGCATTGATCGGGATGTGAGGATAGGAATAAGCCAAATATAAGAAAAATGGATCAGTGGAAGATGACTCAATGAATCGGATAGCCTCCTCTGTGTATCGGGAAGTAAGCAAAGCGCGATCAGCATTCTCCTCGATAACCGTTTTATCTCTTATCATCGGCAAAGGATGCATATCGACGCTGTAAGGCACGCCGAAATAGGAATCGAAGCCACGGCTCGTTGGAAGGTACTCAGGCATGCTCCCCAAGTGCCATTTGCCGACGCACATAGAGCGGTAGCGCTGTGCGTGCAACAAGTTTGCCAACATGACCTCATCCAGATTTGTGCCGTCAGTATCCTGTGGGAAGTAAACGGGCTTCGTTCCGGTACGCGTTGAGTATCTGCCCGTAAGCAGGGCGCCGCGCGAAGCCGAGCATATGGGGTGCACCGTGTCGAATCGAGTGAAGCGCACTCCCTCGCTCGCCATGTGGTTCAGGTTTGGCGTACTCAAATCCGACCCATAACAGCCAAGATCCCCAGACCCAAGATCATCACAGATCATGACGATCACATTGGGTCGGCGTCCCACCAAGTCTTCACCGCTCTTAGGGGAGATCTTAGGCTGACCCACGGAATCTTCCGGTAGAGCCATCCCTCCCACGGTTGCTCCCATCAATTCAACAAATCTTCGCCTGCTAAATTGGCTCATGTCTATCGACTCCTGTGATCCAACAAATTGGACTCCAATTTACTTTTACTCGTACGATCAAGATTTCTGCGGTTAGGGGTGGAATTCTTGGCTAGAACAACTGAATAGGATCCTGTCAACCGTTCCCTGCAAATGACTCAACCAGCAAGATTACTGTACAGCAATCTGACCGCAGCCGATGAAGCGGAGGCTGGCTCCGGCGGAGACCAACCCGCCGAGAAATAGGCGGCTGCGACTCATCGAGACGGTGAGCAGCCGGAAACGGAGCCAGCCAGAATCTGTCTCCGGCGGAAAGCCTCACCGGACAATAGTTCGCCGATGCCTGAAGAAAGCTCGTGCGATAAGCCGCCACGCAGCCGCCTCCCTATTTTTTGATGCCGCCTGCGCCTCGGACCTGGCCAGCGGCAGAAAGCGAAGCGCCGAGTGCAGGCGTTTCTGGTTGTAGGTCTGCTTGATACACGCGCCGATCTGAGCGCGGGCCTCAGCCAGGCTTCGGTATTCCTTGCGATACGCTTCCTCGTCTTAGACCATTTTCCCTGATGATGGGTGTACGGAAGCGGGCGTTCAGTGGCGTTTTCATTGAGGAAAACGCCCACAGGAGTCGTTCCCCTAGATCG
>JAKART010000030.1 GCA_021819255.1 Acidobacteriota bacterium | reverse complement strand
CCTCTCCGCCGGCCGGCGACCCCTGTGCATTGATCAATTGATCACTTGTCATTCAGGAGTCGCTTCGAGCAGTTTTTATAGCTCCCTTTGAGACCACATGCTAAGCTCGATAGTAATCAAATATATGGTTACTATAGTGCATTTCAGTAACTCCCGATAAGTAGAAGACTAACCGGTCGATGAGTCAGTTTGGCGTGGTTCCGAGGTGCGTCTTGAGAGCGTTCAAGATCATTGGCATGAGCATGGGGATCGCAGCGGTCTTCTCGCTTCTGGGTTGTGGCAGCAACGTGGTGGAGTCCATTGTCACCCCAACGATCAATGCTGTTCTACCGCAGTCGATCACGGCGGGACTAAGCTCAGCCACAATGAAGGTAACTGGAACCAACTTCACCTCGAGCACGGTGATCTTGTGGAATGGTGTCCAGCTTGCGACCTCGCAGGTCGACTCTGGGACGCTCGCCGCCTCGGTGCAGGGAAGCAGCATTGCGGTTCCAGGAACGGCTCAAGTTCAGGTACGGAATGGCTCGACCGGCAGATCGTCGCAGACGGTTCCGGTTTCGATCGTTTCGGCGACAGCCAATGCGTCGCTGCCGTTGGCGATCTCCAGCACGACGCTTGCGGCAGGGGTCGATGGAAGCTCCTACTCGGGCAAGCTGGCGGCCACGGGCGGGACCTCCCCCTATAACTGGAGTCTTGTTTCGGGAGCCCTTCCGGCGGGTCTGCGCCTTGTGGCAAGCAGCGGCGTCATCAGCGGAGTTCCGGCGGTGAGCGGAACATTTTCCTTCACCGTCAGCGTGAGCGACAGCAGCAATCCGGTGCAAACCCAGACAGCCGCAGTCTCTATCACCATTGCCTCTGCGCCGGTGGCCACGTCTCCGCTCGCCGTTACCAGCGGCACGCTGGCAGCGGGCGCCAGCGGCACCGCCTACACGGCGACGCTGGCGGCCACGGGCGGAACCTCCCCCTACACCTGGACGCTGGCCTCGGGCACGCTGCCTGCCGGACTGACGCTCTCCACCGGCGGGGTGATCTCCGGTACGCCGACGGCGAGCGGGACGTCGAGCTTCACGGTTCGTGTAACGGACAGCGGAAGCCCGGCACAGACCGCCTCGATTTCTCTCACCTTGACCGTCGCGCCCCCGGCGCTGAGCATCACTTCCTCCACTCTTGTTACCGGAACCACGAACACGGCCTACACGGCGACTCTGACAGCCACCGGAGGCGCTGCCCCTTATACCTATAGCTGGTCAGTCAGCTCCGGTAAGTTGCCGGCTGGGTTGACGCTGTCCGCGTCGACGGGAGTGATCTCCGGCACGCCGACCGCGGACGGAGCGTTCAATTTCACGGTCACCGTGACGGATAGCAGCAGCCCGGCCCAGACCGCATCCGCCACCGTCTCGGTCACCGTCGATCCTGAGACTGCTTCACCCGGTACCACGTGGTTCATTCGACCTGATGGCGGGACCCGCTACAGCGCCAACGTGCCTACGGGACAGTGCAATGGCACGGTCGACCAGGCTTACCCCGGTACCGGCGTCAACCAGAACTGCGCGTTCAATGATGTCCGCTATCTCTGGTCGGATAACTCCGGAGCCCCCAACGCTTGGGTGATCAACGGGGGAGACACGGTGGTGATTCGCGGCTGCACGGCGCTGCCGTCGCAGATGAACCCGGCGAATCCTGACTGCCGTCTTGGCTACGACAACAACAACAACGGCAACCCGCCGAACTCCTGGTGCGGCTACGGCTACCCAAATTACACCTGCTACAACCCACCCATCCCGGCAGGGACTGCCACGCAACCCACCAGGATCCTGGGCCAGTGCGCGTATGGAACATACACCTGTACGCCGATCGATAACAACTACCCCTACGGTAAGACGAATGAGACGCAGCTTTACGGAGGCTTTGCTCTGTTTGCGGCCCTCAATCTTGAAACCACAAATTACGTTGAGATCGAAGGCATTGAGCTGACCACACACAACGGTCAGTGTACAAGTGCAGGAATTCCGGCTTACCCGGAGGGGTGCTCCAGCAGCGCGCCTTACAGTGATTATGGCTCCTATGGCTTCATGACCAACAACCAGAGTTCCAACATCACCCTGCAGGACGTATACATTCACGGCTTCAATTCGGCTGGTCTATACGGTCCTATAGGCGGCCCCATAATGATGACTCGGGTATTCGTCGGATTCAACGGATTTGCCGGCTGGATGTTCGATGACGGCAACGCCACGCCGGACCGACCCGGCTCGAGCATCACGGCCAACTATGTAACGATGATCTTCAACGGCTGCTACGAGCAGTATCCGATCACGGCAAAGTATCCAGCCCAGGTGTGCTACGACCCCCAGTCCGGCGGCTTTGGCGATAGCTGGAGCGGCCAGGGATCAGGCAGCGGCGGCCAGATCAGCGAACTTTCCTCCTTTTACTGCAATCACTGCGTGGACGACTACAACACCAAGGATGGATTCATCGGGCCGCATATCGATATCCCGAACCTGACCATCATCAACTCTGTCGCCATCGGCAACATGGGATCGAACTGGAAGTGGGGTGGAGACGACACCGTGCCCAACACCACGACCTTCGAAAACAACCTGACCGTAAATAACTGTCAGCGCATGGACTCCCCGATGGCCGGAGTTCCCTCCACCTACAACAAATTCCTTTCCGACTTCTGCCGTGCCGGCGGCAGCGGAATGGCCAGCGTCATCCCCGTCCACTCGACGTGGAATCTGATCAACAACACCTTCATCAGCGCCGATGTGATTGCCCTCTACGTTGCCTGTGCCGGTACGGACACCAACTGCCCGGCTACGATCAACTCCGAGAATAACGTGTTTTTGGGCTATTCCGATCCGAATACTGTCTACGGCGTGCTTGGGCCTCCTTCGGTCTACTATTTCTCCGCTGGAGACAACGGCGATGAGGCGGAGACCGGCATCAAGCTGAACGTGTCGAACAATATTGAGTACGGCATGCGCAGCGGAAGCTGCGGCGGTGAGTCATACCCTGGAGCGAGTGCGAACATACTCTGCGAAGATCCGCTGCTGAGCAACGAGCCTCTTCAATCCATATCCGGGAACTGGGCGGAGTCTGATCTGGATGTGTTCAACCCGCTTGTAGCGAACAACTCCTTCTATCCTTCCGCGAGCAGTCCAATCCTCGGCGCAGGCCTAGCCGGCGGAGTGGCGCCCGCGACCGATTACTACGGCGTACCCTACGCCGATCCGCCGAACATCGGCGGTGTGGCTTCAACCGGTGCGGGGGCGCCGTAGAACACTGCTTTGCAGATCGAGACGGCGGCTTGCTCGCCGCAACGAGGGAGATCGTGCAGGATCCGTCATCTGGGCCGAAAAGCAACTCCTGGAGAGCCACGATCCATCGCGTCCGGCGGCGCTATCTCGAAGACCCTATAGAATGATGGCAAGTGCTCGGCGCCTGCAGGCGCACGAGAGGGCCGAGCCAGATCGAGGGCAACGTGGAGGATCCAACCCCAGTTGGCAGGATTATGTGGACAGCTTGCGCAGCCTCGCTCGTCGAAACCCGTCGGGAGATACCCCGACTGCGCATGGTTTCTGCCGGTTTCGAGCTGTTGCGGCTTTGCTGGGGCCCGCGCGCCCTCCGGCAGAGGCCCATGCAAGAGGTCGGTTGGACGCCGGCGTTTGGAACTGTTCCGCATTGCGGCCCGCCGGAGACGGAGCTCTCCGGCTCGGTTCGCCACGGCTCTGATCCCGGGCCGGACCCCGGAAGATCTGGCCGCAACTCCCTCCTGAGCTTGCCTGCCGTTCCTCCTGAGCTCACCTGCCGTTACCCGTCTCAGCCTGCCCTTCGGCACGCGCTGCCCTTTGCACTGCATCTCAACCTCCCACCAAGGCCGATTGAATGAATGATTTCTACGCAGATATGGCCCGCTACCGGGCGCGAGGCTACCGAGGACGGGAGCTATGGTTGAACCCGGCGGTGTGGTCCATTGGCTGCTACCGGCTGGGAAACTGGCTGCACGCCGCAAGGCCGTTCTTCCTGGTCCGCTTTCCCTTGAAGCTGGTCTCTTATTTTGCAAATAAATGGTGTGAGGTGTTCATGGAGATGTGCATCGATCCCCAGGCGACCATCGGGCCGGGGTTGTATATTGGGCATATCGGAGGAGTCCATATCAATCCCCAGGCTGTTTTGGGACGCAACTGCGACCTTGCTCACCGTGTGACGATTGGGACTTCCGCGATGGGCAGACAAGGCGCGCCGATTCTCGGCGATGACATTTACATCGGTACCGGCGCGACTCTGGTGGGCAGGATCAAGGTCGGCAACGGAGCGAAGATCGCTGCCAATACGCTGGTGATCGGCAACGTTCCCGCCGGCGCTACGGTAATGGGTGTACCCGCACGAATCATCATGCGGCCCGCCAGGACAGGCGCAGATCCTGGATCCATCGCAACGGAGAAGACGGATGCAAGCTGATTCAAATCGCTCCGCATGGAGGCAATCCATTAAGGACTCCCTGACGAACCGGGATGCTGCCGCCACCGTCAACTCCGCCCGGAATCTGCTTGCCGTTTCCTCCAAGGCCTCCGATGTTCTGTTCTGCGCCTCTGCATTCGTAGAGAACGCCGAGGCATTTGTGGCTCAACTCGGCGTGAGGAGGCTGCGGACCTACCTGGTCCGTTCCGTGACGGTTGAGCCGGTACTGCCCTACCTGACGACAGAGGCCGTACTTTCCGGCTTTTTCCTCGATCTACAGGTGGGCGGCTACGGGTCTTATGTGAGCGAGTTGCTGCAGCCCGACAGCGGCCTGGTACGCTTCCAGCCGGAGATGGTCCTGGTTGTGCTGGATCTGGAAGAGGTCGCCGGCCGTCTGCCGGATCTGTGCGCGGATGGCATCGGCGCGGGCGTGGAGCGGGAGATTGAGGAATCGGCGAACCGGGTGAAGCAGTTGCTGACCAGCTTTCGCGCGGGAAACTCCGCCCGTCTGCTGTTGCAGGGGCTGGCGGCTCCGGACTTCACCTCCTCCGGCGACGTTGGGGATGCGAATCTTCCCTGGAGCCTGATGAACGCCGTCCTGCGGCTCAATCGGAGGCTGGCGGAGTTGTGCCGCTCGATCCCCGACTGCGTCTTCTTCGATGTGGATCGCCTGGCCGCGCGTTATGGACGGGCCAGGTGGCGCGACAGCCGGATGTTCCTCGCCTCCAGGCTGCCGCTCTCGGCGGAGTTCTTCGCCGTGTACTCCCGAGGGCTGGTTCGCGCATGGTCAACGCTCTTTCGCGCGCCGCGCAAGGTTCTCTGCACCGATCTCGACAACACGCTTTGGGGTGGAGTTCTGGGCGAAGAGGGTGCTGACGGAATCCATACCGGCAGCGCATTTCCCGGGAACTGCTACCTGGAGTATCAAAGATACCTGAAGCAACTCTCGAAGCGCGGCATTCTCCTTGCCATCGTCTCCAAGAACAATGAGTCCGACGTTCGCGAAGCCTTTCAAACCCGATCTGCCGACCTCTCACTCTCCCTGGATGACTTTGCCGCCTGCAAGATCGGCTGGGGAGAGAAGGCGGATGCAATTCGGGAGGTCTCCCGGGATCTCTCGCTGGGCCTGGATTCCTTCGTCTTTATCGACGACAGCCCTGTGGAGTGCGAGGCCATGCGGAGACAATTGCCGGAGGTTGCGGTTGTCGAGGCGCCGGCTGCCGAGCCGTGGAAGCTGGCCGAAGCGCTGGCCGAGCAAGGTTTTTTTGACATCGCCAACGTTACGGACGACGACGTGAATCGCCTGCAGGAGTACAAGGCGCAGACGCAGCGGGCGGAGTTGGCCCGCTCCGCGGGCAGCCGCGATGAGTTTCTGGCTTCCATGCAGATCGTGTGCACCTTCCGGAGCGCCCTGCTCGCTCCGCTTTCACGAGCAGTCCAACTGCTCGCCAAGACCAATCAGTTCAATCTGACGACCAGGCGCCGATCGGCCTCAGAGATCGAACAACTTCTCTCTTCGCCCGGCGGGCAGGCTGTGGTGGTCCGGGTGCGCGACCGCTTTGGAGATGCCGGCGTGGTCGGTCTTGCGCTGGCCGGCAACCGGGGAGACTGCTGCTTTATCGATTCCCTGCTGCTCTCCTGTCGAGTGATCGGTCGCGGAATCGAGACGGCTCTTCTGGCCTACGTTGCGGAACAGGCGCTGCAAATGGGAGCCAGGCGGATTGTGGGAGAGTTCATTGCAACCAAAAAGAACGCTCCGTGCGCAACCTTCTATCCCGATCATGGTTTCATCCGGTGCGCCGGGCCGGAAGCGGCTCCGGCCGGCTCCGAGTTTTACGAGTTTGATCTGACCGCTGCGGCTTTGAGCAGCCCCCAATGGATAACCCTGGAAGGAGATGAACCCCATGAACTCCATGCAAGTACCGCTCTCACTGCGTGAGCTGCTCGCCGATGTCTTTGAGATCTCTCCCGAACAGGTAACCCCGGACCTGGGCAGCGCTACATTGGAGGCATGGGACTCCTTCCGGCACTTGCAGGCGGTTCTGGCGATCGAGGGCGAGTATGGGGTACAACTCGATCCCCAGCGAATTCCGGAGCTGACCACAGTGGCTCTTCTCCAGGCGGAGCTGGAGAAGAAGGGAGTCTCTCTTTGACGCCGGAGTTTCCTGCAGGCCTTGATTTCAAGCTGCTGCACGTCGGGGTTGCGGTTCCGGCTCTTGGCCCGGCCACCGAGTCGCTGACCCATCTTTTTGGCTACCGGGTCGTCTCCGGCCCATTTGACGACCCCATCCAGAAGGTTACGGTGAGCTTTCTGGCCAGGTCCGGCGACGACGCAGCCGAGATCGAGCTCATTGCTCCCCTCAGCGGCGACTCGCCCATCCAGTCCATGCTGGGCAAAGGCGGAGGTGGAGCGTATCACCTCTGTTTTGAAACCGGCGACATGGAGGCTGCGCTGGCCCATGCCAAGCGCAATCGCTGCGTCCTTGTCTCCGGCCCGGTGCCGGCAGTCGCCTTTCAGGGTCGAAGAATTGCATGGATCTATGCCCCTTCGCGTCAACTGTTCGAATTGGTGGAAGCTACGGCGGCAAGATAGAGCACCGCAAGAGTCATCCGATAGACTCCGGAGTGAGCCGGAGGCAGAGGAGAAACAAAGTGGATCCGTCACAGTTCGGCAAAGGCAACTGGGCAGGGTTCCCTGTTCCGCTCGACAAAGTTTATGAGGCGGCGGCCGAATGGAGTTTGGCTCTGGCGGGCGTCGAGCGGCCCTGGCTGTGCTGGAACGTGAGCGATCGCTGGTGTGCTTTGCAGCAGCGGCTGATCCAGGAGGTCGGCTGGACGCCGGTCATCGGGTTTGATCCGAGATGCGGCGCTCCGAAGACGGTGCTTCCCGGCTCCATCGTGATCGACTTCAATGCCCGGTTCGGCTTTCCGATCATGTGGCCGCACTTTCCGCTGGAGTTTGCGTTCCTGTTTGCCGACCGGCTGGCCTTCTGGCACGCGGATCTTTTATGCCGCATGGAGACGATGCGGCGGTTGAAGGACGTATTCGAAGGGCTGGAAGACGGGGCCATGGCAGCGGTCCCCGATCTTGGCAGCCGCAGATACATCTACCGGTTCCGTCACCATCGCTACTGGGAGCTGGCGGGCTGTACGACGCGCGGCGCCAGCCGATCGCAGTTCGAGCAGGGGGCCGGGTGGTGGAGGTCCTTCGTGGATCATCCCAACTGCCCCGATGAAAAAGAGCGCCGGCGCCGCGCCAAGTACTATTATGACTCTGGTGTCGGCATTTTGTACTGGAAGCGGCGACTGGGGGGCCGAGTCGTGGATATTCCTCAAAGATGGGTGGCGAAGGGTCACTGTACATCGATCAACAAGAAGAACTATCGCCAGGTTCAGCCCGGCGGGCAAAGGAATCTCTCTGCGGAGATCGACCTGAACTTCGATATCGCCGAGGTGGCGAAGCAGTTGGGCATCGATCAACTTCTGTAGCGTCTCTCCTGCGGAACAAGAAGCAACTGGAGGAGAATCATGGCCAAGATTGTCAGCCGAATGACGGTGAGCAGAATCATCGGGTCTCTGCTTCTTCTCCTGGCTGTCCTGCCGCTCTCCGCAGAGACCTGGTTTGTCCGCCAGGATGGGGGCACACGGTACTCAGCAAGGGTGCATGGCGGGCAATGCGACGGAAAGGCGGATGCGCCCTATCCCGGCAAGGGCGTCAACCAGCACTGCGCCTTCTCCAGCGCGCAGTACCTCTACCTGGACGGCACCTATGGCATCTCCAAGTGGGTGATTGCCGGGGGGGATACGGTGGTGATTCGAGGCTGCGCCGCGTTGCCGGGGGAACAGAACCCGGCCCCGCCGGACTGCCGAATTGGTTACGGCAACGCTATGAACAAGGCCGGGCTATGCTTCGGGGTCGAGAATTGCAGTATTCCGCCGCCACCGTCGGGTACGGTCGCGCATCCCACCAAGATTCTGGGGGGTTGTGCGTACGGAACCTATACCTGCAACCCGGTGATTGGCTACCCCTACACGAAAGACAATCTGGCGCAGATCTATGGCGGCTTCGGATTATTCGAGGTGCTGGATCTGGCCGGGAGCCGGTACGTCGATATCGAGGGCCTGGAGATCACATCCCATAACGGGAAGTGCACCAGGCTCGGCATTCCGCAATATCCTACCGGCTGTTATGCAGGGTTTCCCTGGAGTGATTACAGCAACGTGGGAATCAGTTTCAGCAATACGTCCTCCAACATCCTGCTTCAGGACGTTTACATCCACGGCTTTACGGGTCATGGGATTTATGGCCCGATCGGCGGTCCCGTGGCGCTGAACCGGGTTTCGATCGACTTCAACGCCTTTGCCGGCTGGAACTTCGACGATGGCCACTCCACTCCTGATGCGCCGGGCTCTACGATCACGGCCAGTTTTGTGAGGATGGAGGGTAATGGATGTCTGGAGGAGTACCCTATCGTCCACAAGCAGTTTCCTGCGTTGAGATGTTGGGACTCTGAAAGTGGCGGTTTCGGCGACTCCTGGAGCGGACAGGACACGAAACTCGACAGCTTCATCTGCGACCACTGCGTGATGGCCTACAACACCAAGGATGGCTTTATCGGACCGCACACGATGATCCATTACCTGAAGATCACCAACTCCGAGTCCTACGGCAACATGGGCCAGCAGTGGAAGTGGGGGAATGCGCCGGGCGGAACCACCATTTTTGAGAACAACCTGACGGTCGGAAACTGCCGACGCATGGCGGAGCCGATACCGGGGGCGAACTCTGGCTTCAATCGGAACCTCAGCCTCTTTTGCCGCGCTGCGGGGGACATCTTCAGCTTCTATGGCGCGCGCAATAGCACGGTGCTGTTTGCCGACAACACAACGGTGGGCTACTCTGCAACCACCTTCGATTTGAACTGCCAGGCTCCAAATGACTGCAGCTCAGCCAAGTTCATCTTCCGCAATAACATTGTTCTGGGCTTCCTCAACCCGCGCTATAGCACCGGAGAGGTTCCTGGCCTCTTTTATCTTGGCGATCATTCTGTAAACGTCTCGACAGACCACGATCTTTTCTTTGATCTCCGCTCCAAGCCCTGTCCGTACTTTGGGCACACGGATCTTATCTGCACCTCGCCGGAGTTGGTGAACCAACCCCCGTCCACCCTGAGCAGCGAGTCGGAGTTGGATCACTTCAACTTTTATCCCCTGGTGGGCAGTCCGGCTGTAGGGCATGGCGTGCCTGTCAGCGGGGTGACGAAGGACTATTTCGGGGCCACTCGACCGATCCCACCCACGGTCGGCGCGGTCGAGCCACGGCGATAGCGCATCGTCGGCCGTGACGCCCGAGCCGCACTCCGGGTCTCTGTCCCGATCTCCACCCTTGCGCGGAGGCACTCCTCGTGCAGGCATGAGCCTCACTCCGTGGCTTGCATGGAAGCTCTCCCCATCTCCTGTGGCCCCCGGCAGGCTGATGGGCTGGGGAATTTCAAAACGTCCTTGCACGCATCTCCCGGCGTGCCCAACAGCCTAGGAAAACTTGCAAGGCGCGGTAGGCCAAGGCAGACGGTTCCCTGCGGAAAAGCTCTTCGTCCATGGGGTGAGGATGCATTTCCTGCGCAACGCATTCAGTCTGTGCTCGCAGCAGCGGTCGACGGTCCTTACGGAGTTGAAGACCAAGGTGGCCAGGGCGGCGCGATTTTTGGAAGAGCAAGGCGAGGAGATGCTGGCCGTCCACGCACTGCCGGAAGAGCACCGCAAGTGCATGCGCACGGCCAACATGCTGGAAAGCCAAAACGAGGAGCTGGAGACGCCCACGCGCGTGGCGCGAGTCTTGCCCAGCAACCGCGGGTGCCTGCGGCTGGCCGCGTCGCTGCTGATGGAGATCGATCAGGCGCAGGCGGGACGTTCATATCTAAACATGTGGATCCGCTGGCTGCCGGGGACGCCAACGCTCGCGCGGTCTGAAGGCCGGCTTTGCTTCGGGCTATGCACTTCGCTCCGCCAGCCATCAGCTGGGGCTGCCCCCGGGGCTGAGACAAACGGGTAAGATCTACGACGCCGTCCGTTGCAAGATGCTGGGCCGGCAGGACCGCTGTAACGCATTCTGGCGGCACCCGGCGAAGCCGGGCGGGTCGAACATCGATGCTACCCACCGCAACCTGGTCTCGGTCAGCCCTGCCACCGGTGCAGCCTTCTCTGCAGGCGACGGCGCAGTTGACTACAGCGTTCTTACGCGGCCAAAGCCGCCTGCCGCAGAGGCAACGGAGCGTCGGTGATCGACTGCGCGGGATAGACGCAGGTCTCGTACGGGTTACTGGAACCGTCCCTCTCGGAGTCGATCCCGACTAAAGGTCGGCGTTGAAACTGGTCGGAAGGAACAGGAGGTTGGGGGAGCCAGGAAGCCTGGGGAGCATTCGGTAACCGCAGGTAACGAGGTAGGGTTCCAGGGACTCGTCCCCCTCAATGCTGAGAATGGGGTGGTCCCGCTCGATCAACGCCTCCATGCCGCGAAGTACCGCATTCTCGGCTCCTTCTGTGTCGATCTTTATGAACGTGACACGCTGGGGGAAGGCAAGAGAATCGATGCGAACGGCAAACACCGCGCGGTCGCCGCTCTCCGTAGCTCTGGCGGTGAAATAGTTGGGCAATCCGTGTTCGTTTTTGCCGATCGCAAATTTAAGGATCTCAGGCCTATCGGAAACCGCCGTATTGAAGATTGTTACGTTATCGTGCGGAGCGAAACGGACGACGAACGTCAGAACTTCGGCACTGGCGCCAATAGGTTCAAAGGCGAACACGTGCCCATCAGCGCCGACGAGTTCGGAGAGCCGATAGGTGTAATAGCCAACGTTGGCTCCAATATCAAGCACCCAGTCTCCAGGGTGGACCAGGCGAGATAGAAGCTGAAACTCGGGCTCATGGGAGATGAAAGAGCCTTTCTTGAGATCGAGCCAAATCTTCCAGCGCCTCATCTCTTGCTGGAAGATCGGCGGCATCAGGCTAGCGACCCTCTTTAGACCATTTTTCACTGAGGTATATCCCCATATCGTAGTCGGAACCAGGCCTGAGCGTCGTGAGCGGATATGGAGGGCAGCAGGGCTTCGATGCTCTGTTC
>JAKART010000029.1 GCA_021819255.1 Acidobacteriota bacterium | reverse complement strand
TCCGATCTCAAGCGGCACTGTTGCAACAGGGCGCGGAACGCAATTCCCCGGTGCGAGATCCGCCATTTTTCTTCCCGGGAAAGTTCAGCGAAGGTGCGGTTCAGGCCCGGGAAGAGGAAGAGAGGGTCATAGCCGAAGCCGGCTGCGCCGCGAGGGGAGCGGAGGATTTCGCCTTCGACGCTGCCCTGGGAGCGGAGCAGAATCTCTCCATTGCGGGCCAGGGCAAGATGGCAGACGAATCGCGCGGTGCGGGATGCGGAGGGCGGCAGAGACCCCATCTGCTGCAGCAGATAGGCATTGTTGCGCTCATCGAGAGTGCCGGACAGGGAGGCGGGAGGGTTGGAGCCGCCGGGCAGACGGCGATCGGCATAATGGGCGGAGTGGACGCCGGGCTGATTGTTCAGGGCCATCACCTCCAGGCCGGAGTCGTCGGCGAAGACCAACCGGCCGGGGGCCGTCAGAGAGTAGGCCACGGCCTTGATGTCGGCGTTGTCCTGGAAGGTCTTGGCGTCTTCCGCCGGCGCGGGGATGGCCTCCAGTCCAGGCAGCGCGAGCACGGTGATTCCACTGGGCTGGGCAGCGGCGGCAAACTCTGCCAACTTGCCGGGGTTGGAGGTAGCTGCATAGAGGGTCATGGCGGCAGACAGTATAACCGGTTAGCCACGCTGCTCACGCGGCGGGCGGCTTTGTCGGCCAGAGATCGGTTCTCTGTTGCAGCCGTGAAACCCGCGGACAATAATAAGGTGCAGCGGTCAGGGTGGTGTTTCGGGGGAGGGGGTTGCATGTTTGAGGACGATATGCCGGCGGAGGGCGAGGGCGGCCGGCTCAACAGAGCCCAGCGTAGATGACCAGGATCAGCATCGTCATCCCTGCGTACAACGCGGAGCGCACCCTGCGCGAGACGCTCGAAAGCGCGCTGCAACAGACGCGCCCTGCGCATGAAGTCCTGGTCATCGATGATGGATCCAAGGATCGCACCGAAGAGATTGCACGCTCCTTTGGAGATCGGGTTCGATACATCAGGCAAAGCAACCAGGGAATCGCCGGAGCAAGAAACACTGGAGTAAGAGAAGCGACGGGAGATTGGATCGCCTTTCTCGATCACGACGACTTGATGCTTCCCGGCAAAATTGAAAAACAACGGGCGCTGATCGAGGAGAATCGGGATCTCGTTGTGGTCTACTCCGCCTTTTCAAACCTGTTCGATGATGGGACAACGGGTCTGGTTCCAGCGTTTCCGGCCAAGGATCTCTGGCCGGCGCTGCGATACCGCACGCCCATCCTGCCCTCGACCTCTATCATCCGGCGCTCGGCGCTTCAGGAGGTGGGCGGATTTCTGCCCGTCTACTGTGTAGACGACTGGAGCCTCTGGTTTCGCCTGGTGCGGAGATACTCCGCCAAGGCCTTCCAGGAACATCCCGAGAGCCTTACGCTCTATCGGCGCTGGGAGGGCAGCGAGAGCCGGAACTTCATGCCGATGTCCAAAGCCGTTCTGGAGCTGCTGGACGACCTTTTGCTGGACGGGCTGAGCGGACTCCAGAGAGAGATCTGGAGGCGGCGCATGGAGGCCAAGGTCTACTACGAGCTCTCCCTTGGCCTGCGGGACCGGAAGGACGAGCGATACTGGGAGTTCGCCATTGAATCCCTTCTCCGTTGGCCATTCTGTGGCAAGATCGTCACCCCCTACCGTTACGTCGTCTTCGCTCACATGCTCGGGTCCAGGTTGCGCAATTTCTCCTGGAAGCCCAGGTACTGGTGGCCGGTTCGCAGATGCCGGGAGAATCTGACCCTGTCGAGTTAATCGAGACTGAATCGCGCCCAGCCATGGCGTCCGCCGCAGCTACCGGAAGCAGCCCGGCGACCAGGCTAATTCTCGCGCTTTGACATTCTATAGACTCTTCCAGAAGAGGACCGGGGATACCCTGGGGTGCTCTGTGGCCGTGCCGGTCGCATCCACACTCCGAATATCGTGCGCCGCAGGCCAAGGCGTCGACGGAGAAGAGGCAGAAGCGCGGAAGAGGGCCAGGCATGCACTCCTGATGGTGCCGGACGGCGCTGACCGGAAGGCGACATGGAGACCTCCTCGGGAGGCTAGCGGCGATTCCTTGGCGATTCCTTGCAGCGGCCAAGAGAAGCGGTAAAGAGAAGCGGTAGAAAGAAGCGGCAAAGACTCCGCCGCGAGGATGGTATGGCCGCATGACGAAGGAGACGCTGATGAAGATGCCCCTCCGATGGGCAGGGATCGCAGGACTGGCAGTGGCACTGGCCGGCGCACAGGCGCAGACAGGCAGCGGCTTCATCTTTGCGCCGCTCTCCAGCGGCCACGCGCTTGCAGGGACACAGCCCGATAACCACGCCTCCACGGTCGTGGAGTTGAAAGATGGCGACGTGCTGGCGGCTTGGTTTGGCGGAACCCGAGAGGGCGCGCCGGACGTGGCCATCTACGGCTCCCGATTGCACCGTGGCGTTTGGTCCCGGCCTGTCCAACTAGCCCGCGCCCCCGGAGTGGCCTGCTGGAACCCTGTGCTCTTCCACACCCGCGACGGCCGGCTCTGGCTTTACTACAAGTACGGGACTCATCCCAGCACCTGGAAGGGCGCCCGCAAATGGAGCCGCGACGAAGGCCGCACCTGGAGCGCTGCCGAGGATCTTCCCGACGGCATCCTCGGTCCCATCAAAGACAAGCCTCTGGTGCTGAGCGACGGAACCATCGTCAGCGGCTCGTCGGTGGAGAGTGGCAGGTGGACGGCGTGGATCGAGCGCTCCACGGACGGCGGCGAAACCTGGGCCAGCTTCGGACCTATTACCGTTCCGGAGAGTCTTGATAGACCCAATGCCGCCGCCCGCGCCGCTCTGCTAGCGGCGACCGCCGCCCAGAGCGCCCCATCCGCTCCCTCTGAGCCGGACGACGCGGGGCCGCACACCAAGCTCTACCCTCCGTCCGGAGAGACCATCGGCATCATCCAGCCGGCGGTCGTCTCGCTGGGAGGGCGGCATCTTCGCTTTTACGCTCGCAGCCGCACGCGCGCAGCGCGCATCGCTGTGGCGGACTCGATGGACGCCGGAGTCACCTGGACCCAGGCGCGCTTCATTGACCTGCCGAACCCCAACTCCGGCATCGACGCGGTTCGGCTGCGCGACGGCCGCATCGTTCTGGTCTTCAACAACAGCTATGATGCGCGCACGCCGCTGAATCTGGCGGTCAGCCGCGATGGCGAGCACTTTGCCGTCGTTAAGACCCTTGAGAGTGGGACAGGTCAGTACTCGTATCCGGCCATCGTTCAAGCGGCCAACGGCGATCTGCTGATTACCTACTCCTGGCGTCGCCAGACCATCAAGTTCGTCCGTCTACCGCTGCGCGACCTTTCCTGAGGCGGCCTCAGAGGCGGCATTCTGCCTGCTCGGCCAGGAGCGGAAGGTGCGGGGCGACGGAGGCTATCAGGGGAGAGCGAAGCGATCCAACCAGCCGCACCGCAGGCCCAGGACATGACCTGCCGCCGGACGAAGTTCAAGCACGATGTGGACCGGTTACAGAAGAAGGACCGAAGCAAGTCGAGCATCCGGGCGAAGGCGGAGCACGTGTTTCGCATCCTGAAGCGGGCCTTCGGCTTCGACAAGGTGAGATATCGGGGTTTGCGCAAGAACCGCCACCGGCTGTGCGCTACCTTCGTCCGGGTGAACCTTGTACCTCCACCGCAAACGCCTGGCCGGGCTCGGTCATTAGTGTGTCTCGTGTGTCCGGGGGCCGGAAAAGCGGTCTCCGGGCCGCACCGAAGACCCATATTCTCGCCCAAATCCCTCACCCAGGCTCAGAACAACCTCATCGTCGGAAAATTACAACCCTATGCAGAGGTTCCTCAGACTTCACCGATGCCATACACTCTCTTTCCCTGATCAAGAAAAACCGAGTAAGCTCCGTACATGGGCACAGAGTCAAGCATGGAATCCTAACTGGCGATTGAAAATCGGCGGAAGCGGGGCGCGTGGGCAGAGAGGCCATTCAATTTTATCATCGCTCCGGTCTTTTACCGGAGCCGGAACGGCCAATGTGAGGCTATCGGGAATGCTCCAACGGCGGCGTCCGGCGAATCTGCCTCATCCGGCGGGCGGGGACGCTCGGTTTCAATCTTGAAGACATCGACGGTCTGCTCAAGCTGGACGGGCCGCAAACGTGAGGCATGACGCATGATCTTGCGCTGGAAAAGCCGCAAGTCGTAAAGGAACAGATCGACGCTCTGGCGACCCTCCACGACGCCTTGGAACAGAGGGTTCGGCGATGCGAGCGCAAGCCCCAGCGCGACACCTCCCCAATGATTCAATCGCTGGTGCAGGAAGAGGCCAAGAGTTGAACCCAAATTTCTGGGAGAGCGTCACTGGAATTTGGGGTCACTGCGAAGGATGAAAAGGAAGCGAGCATACGGCAATGACTCTTCGTAACAGATACATCCTGGCTGGATTCTTCGCTGTCAGTCTATTTGGTCTTGCCTGTCTGACCTTAGCGCAGTCAGCCGAGGTGCCTAGCAATGGACTCGTCTTCGTTGCCGACGTACCGCTGCCTGGCCCGGCAGTACGATTCGATTATCAGAGTTTCGATTCTGCAAGCGAGCGACTGTATATCTCCCACATGAACGCGGACCAGATCGTTGTCTTCGACGTTCGTGCTCGGAAGCTCGTCGCAAACCTCGACGGCTTCCCACGGGTACATGGTGTCTTCGTAGCTCCTGAGGTTCATCGCTTGTTCGCGTCGGCTACCGGCAACCACGAGGTGATCGCGGTCGATACCCGGACGTTGAAGATCGTGGGCAAGGCAGGACCGATCGATTATCCTGACGGTCTCACCTACGCTCCCCGGCAACGGAAAGTGTTTGTTTCCGATGAGCATGGTGGTGTGGATGCGGTCATCGACGCAACCCGCAACAGCCTTCTCACCAAGATCCCTATTGGCCCCGGCGCGGGAAACACCGTTTATGATTCCGCGTCCGGGCACATTCTCGTGGCGGTGCATGGCGTAAACCAACTCGTCGTCATCGACCCAGTGACCAACACAATCCTGGGGCGGTACCCGCTTCCGGGGATCCAAAACCCACACGGCATTGCGCTCGATGGAGCGGACCGCATCGCCTTTGTTGCCGGCGAGGAAAACCACTCCCTTGCCCTGGTCGATTTGAAGACGATGAAGGTGCTGGCTGCGTATGAGGTGGGAGACGATCCTGACGTGCTGGCCTTCGATCCGGGGTTGAAGCGGTTGTACGTTTCCGCTGAATCCGGAACGGTGACCATCTTTCAATATGGCGGTCAAAAGCTCACCTGGCTCGATTCCTTCAACATGCCTCACGCGCACACGGTGGCTGTCGATCCGGAGACGCATCTGGTCTATTTTCCGTTGCAAGACATCAATGGACATCCCGTGTTGAGGATCATGCGGCCCGCTGGTCAAAAATAGACTGTTACGGAGGCTCCGGAAAACAGCGATGCGATCGTGGAAGCCGATTCTCGTAGCGATCCTCGGGTTCATCGCGCTTGGAATTCTTTGCCTGACGCTTCTTCTGCGGCGCGGCTTTCGCGCTACATCCACGCCATCGGCCCTCGAGACCGTCGTGGCCGATGGTTTGCGGAATCTTGCCATACCCCGGCAGGAGCGACGCAGAAAGGACCCTTTAGCCGGCGACTCCCAGGCCCTGGAACAGGGGCGTCAGGAGTTCTTCAAGCGATGCGCAGTCTGCCATGGCATCGACGGCGGCGGCAAGACGCAGATCGGGCTGCACGAGTATCCGCGCGTCCCGGATCTGCGGGCTTCCGCGACACAAAACATGACGGATGGGGAGATTCATTACATCATCGAGAATGGGATTCAGCTCAGCGGTATGCCCGCCTTCGGCGGTCCGCACAGCGTCTCTGCTCTGGAGACATGGGAGCTCACCCTCTTCGTGCGCAACCTCCGCCCGCTTTCAAAGACGGAGTTGCAACAACAAACCTCCGCTATCGCTTCGGCTCACTACGTTGGCTCCGAAGCCTGCGCGCGGTGCCATGCCGATATCTACAAGCGTTGGAAGAAGACACCGATGGCCAACGTGGTAAGCGATCCGCGCGAGCATCCCGATGCCATCTTCCCCGATCTTGCCACGAACCACGTGGCCCCGTTCACCAAAGAGCAGGTTGCTTTCGTCTATGGCCGCATCTGGAAGCAGCGGTACTTTACCAAAGTTGGTGACGATTATTACCCCTTGCCCGCGCAGTGGGACATCGGGAATCGCCAATGGCTTAAATACGTTATCCCGTCACAGGGGGCCGACTGGTGGGCACACCTCTATCCACCGAACAATATGCAGCGGCCCACGGGTCCGACGTGCGACGGTTGTCATTCCGTCGATTACGACATCCACACCAAACAGGTTGCGGAGTGGAACGTCGGCTGCGAGCGTTGCCACGGCCCCGGCAGCGAGCATGTGGGACACCCCACACGGAGCAATATCCTGAATCCGGCGCAGATGGATTCGGTGACGGCGAACGATACCTGCATCCAGTGCCACTCGCAAGGACGTCCGTTGACGAATCCGATCCAGGGGAAGTATTACGACTGGCCTGCTGGGTATCACGTTGGCCTCAGGCTACAGGACTTCTGGAGACTGGAAAACTGCACGCTTGGGCAAACGGACTTCTATTATTTCCCAGACTGCACGGCACATAAAAACCGCATGCAGGGGAACGATTTTGTACAGAGCGTCATGTACCGGCACAACATCACATGCTTCGATTGCCATGATGTGCATGGAACTGGAAACTACGCGCAGCTTATCAAACCCGCAAACCAGCTCTGCCTGGACTGTCACGGTCCTGCTTCTTCAAATGGACCGCACGAAGCCACCCTGGAAGCGCACACCCACCATAAAGCCGGAAGCTCCGGAAGCCGCTGTCTTGCCTGTCATATGCCCAGGATAGAATCCGAAGGCGTTCCCGGCGCTTACGTTCACGCCCATACCTTCCGGTTCATATCTCCGGCCATGACGGACAAGTACAACATCCCCAATCCCTGTACATCCTGTCACACGGACAAATCTACGGCATGGGCGGAGGATGCACTGAGCCATTGGCCGGAGAGTTCTCCGTGGTAAATCAAGCAAGCCTTACGTGTTTCGTGGCTGGTTATCGGTCGAGTAACGATCCATGGCAACTGCGGTGATTTCCTCTGATCTCATGCAATCCAGAGCTTTCAGGGGCCATCCCGTTGCTTTGAGGTTTTGACAGTCCAGTCAGATCGGTTACCCACTTCCAAAGTCTCCTGTTCAACACGAGAATTGTCTCGTCTTGAATGATCCGAAGTGAACGCATGTGTCCCAGATGACGGCTGACGAAAGGTAGCAGAACAAGAAATATCAGGACGGTTGCTCCGATCAAACACATCCAGCGTGATGCGACCGATGTCGCCGATTCGGCAACATCCGTCTCGAGCTGCTGCGGCGCACGGCGCTGGGGGGGCAGCGCCTCAGAGTACACCACCTTTGCCGAGAAGGCCCCAGCAGGAACTACTGCCATTAAGACGTTCTTGCGGATTCAATTCACATCTTCATGTTTCTTCACTACCATGGAGATCTGCGGGGGAAGCGGAGTGCAGCCTATGCTGCGCCTGAACGGCGCCAAAGTGGGCCAGCGGGAGCTGACGCCAGCCTGGACGGGTGACCGCAAGAGCATTCTGTACGACATCTACGGCGTGACTTCCATGCTGAACAGGGGTGCGAACACGATGGGCGTTCTGCCGGGCAACGGGATGTTTAACCTCGTCCGCAGCAAGGGAAGGTACAGCAAGTTTTCTGGCTCTTTCGTGTCTCCGCGGCCCGCCGCCGAGCTGGATCGTCACTTTCACGACGGCACCCGGCGGACCATTCTGACCGGACCGCAACGGCAGACAGCCTCCCGCCCTATCCTGGACTCCTCCACCTGCGGCGTGAACGTATGCACGGTCTTGTCCGCGATGAGCGAACGACTTCCGCCCTCGGCCCACGAGGTGGAAGCCGCCGGCGAGGTTGGCATGCACGCTCCTCAATCGGCCGGCGGCAGGCCCAGCAGGCTGGTGGACTGGAAGAACAACCACGGTGGCGATCCGGACAAGAGCGTCTTCTTCCACCGCGGAGACTGGGCCAAGGAGTTTTTGCCGGACATCCGCATCACCACATCGCCGATTCTGGGCGCCACGCTGGGCGAAGAGAACACCTTTGGAACGCTCGACAGCCCGACCGATACAGGTACCATGACCTTTGGCGGCGTGAGTACCAACGATCGCGCCGGCAAGATCTTGGCCTACGTTGGCGAGGGAGAATTCCCAACTGATCCGCTGGAGACCTTCGGCTTGCGGGCTGTGGTCAAGGTGCCGGATCTGCCGCGCCTGATGCACATCATCTGCTTGAATGGCTTCGAGCACCATGCCGCCATGAATCGCAGTCATTGCGTGGCCTCCGTGGCGGAGGCGTTGAGCCGCTATCCGGGCTGGGAGATTTACCGTCGCCATCGTCCGGCAGAGCTTCCTCCCACCGGCCCGGCCGGCATGGTGCTGGGATGAGCCACCTGTCCAGGTGGCGCCAGCCATTCTGTCTGCAAACGCTCTTCGGCTGCGGATCACGGCTCCAGCCCAAGGGCCTGAAGATGCGCGGCAGAGGGTCTCTCGGGCTATTGGCTCTTTTGCCGGCTTTGTGCCTGCCCGCATGCGCCGCGTCGTCGCTGCGGCCTCCGCAACAACTGGTCTGCGAACTGCAGCACGAGCCGCTTGCGATCTCTGCGGCGCATCCGCATCTGAGCTGGAAGTTGGCGGCTCTTCAAGCGCAGGCGCGGGGAGTGGGGCAGAGCGGCTACCGCATCCAGGCGGCTTCCTCCCCGGCCCGGTTGGTGAGCGGACGCGCGGACCTCTGGGATAGCGGGCAGATTCTTTCCAACCAAAGTGCGGATGTGGCCTATCAGGGCCGGCCGCTGGCGCCCGAGCAGCAGGTGTACTGGCGGGTGGAGGCGTGGGATGAGAACGGCAAGCCCAGCGGATGGAGCGCGGTGGCGAAGTTCACCACCGCTCCGTCGCCGTGGCGCGCGCCGTGGATTGCCGCCGCTACCGGCGCCGCGGGCAGAGCCGAAGGCGTTACGGTTCCCATGCCGGTCTTCCGCTCCGGCTTTACCGTGCAAAAGCCGCTCGCGCGCGCGGTCGTCTATATAGCGGGTCTGGGCCAATATGAACTGCGCCTGAACGGAACCAGGGTAGGCCGCCGCGATCTGACGCCTGCCTGGACGGACTATCGCAAGAGCATCCTCTACGATACCTACGATGTGACCTCGATGCTGAACCAAGGCGCGAACACGATCGGCGTTCTGCTGGGCAACGGCATGTTCAATGTCGCCCGCACCAAGGGAAGGTACAGTAAATTCGTCGGCTCTTTTGGACCTCCGCAGCTCAGCGCCGAACTGCATCTGCGCTTTCGCGACGGAAGCGAGCAGATCATCCTCACCGGTCCGAAGTGGCAGACCACTTCCGGTCCCATCCTGTACTCTTCCACTTACGCTGGAGAGGACGATGATGCGCATCGGGAGCCGAGGAACTGGGATCGGCCTGGTCCCATCGCAGCGCATCGATGGCGCCCCGCCGTGGTCGTGCCCGGCCCTGGCGGCCGGCTCGAGCCGGTGCAGATTCCTCCGATCCGGGTCGAGCGCGTTTATCACCCCATATCGCGCCGGCGGCTCGCCTCGGGCGCAGAGGTCTTCGATCTGGGCCAGAACTTTGCAGGATGGCCGGTGGTGATGGTTCGTGGCCGTGCCGGAGCGGAGATCAAGCTGATCTGCGGCGAGCTTTTGAACACCGATGGCAGCGTTTCACAAATGAGCGCGAACGCCGGTCCCGGCCGGGCGCAGTGGTTCAGCTATACGCTGCGCGGACATGGCGTCGAGCGTTGGCATCCGCGGTTTTCCTATTATGGCTTCCGCTACGTGCAGGTGGAGATGAGCGGCAGGGCGCGACTGCTGTCACTGACCGGAGATGCGGTACACTCCTCGGCCCCTCCCAGCGGAGAGTTTGTGTCCTCCAATACGCTGCTCAACCGGATTCACCATCTGATTCTGTCCGCGGAAGAGAACAACATGGTGAGCATCCTTACCGATTGCCCACATCGCGAGAAGCTGGGCTGGCTGGAGCAGACGCACCTGATGGGTTCGGCGCTGAACGACGACTTTGATCTCCAGAGCCTCTATGCCAAAATTGAGGACGACATCGCCGACGAACAGAAGCCGGACGGCGGCGTGCCCACGATCGCCCCGGAGTACGTTGTCTTTCCCTCCGGACTGGACAATGCGTTCAATGACTCTCCAGAGTGGGGCAGCGCGGCGGTGCTCGATCCCTGGATCGCCTATCAGCGTTACGGCGATCTGGATACCCTGCGCGCCCAGTATCCGGTGATGCGCCGCTACGTGGACTATCTCACCAGCCGCAGCCAGAACCACATCGTCGATTTCGGCCTGGGTGACTGGTATGACATTGGTCCCCGTGGCCCCGGGCTGCCGCAGCTTACCTCACGGGCGCTGACGGGAACAGCGATCTACTATCAGGACGTCGTGACGCTCGCGGCGGCTGCGCATCAGCTCGGGTACAGCGGGGAAGAGGCGCGGCTTAAGCCCTTGCGCGAGGCTGTGGCCACGGCTTTTCAGCAACGCTTCTATCATCCGCGGACTCATGAATACGAGAAGGGCAGCCAGACCGCCGATGCCATGCCGCTGGTGGTTGGCCTGACGCCTGCCGCCGATCGCCCAGCGGTACTGGCCAGCCTGGTGGCGGACATCCGCGCCCACGGGAACCACGTTACGGCAGGTGACATCGGCTTCCATTACGTTGTGGACGCGCTGATGGACAACGGCGCATCCAACGTCATGCTGGACATGCTGCTGCGCACCGACAGCCCCAGCTACGGCTATCAACTGGCGCAGGGCGCAACGGCGCTGACAGAGGCCTGGAACGCGCGCCACGGCAGCTCGCAGGATCACCTGATGCTGGGAGACGCCGAGGAGTGGTTCTATGCCGGCATGATGGGCTTGGGTCTGAACTTCTCCCGGCTGGCTCCGGAGCAGATCGTCATTGACCCGGCGATGCTCCAGCGGATCAACTCGGCTCAGATGGTCTACCAGTCCGTCAAAGGCGCAATCGGCGTGGCCTGGAAGCATCTGCCGGGGCAGACGCGGCTGGATGTAAGCATTCCAGCCAACGCCCGCGCCGTGGTGAGGCTGCCCAAGGCTGCCGGCTC
Organism: Acidobacteriota bacterium; assembly: GCA_021819255.1. Lineage (GTDB taxonomy): Bacteria > Acidobacteriota > Terriglobia > Terriglobales > Acidobacteriaceae > Granulicella. Next base: position 403 of record JAKART010000029.1, on the reverse strand, counting down.
AACCCTGCTGGAAAGCGGGCATCCGGTGACGGAAGCTGCCGGCGTTACGCTACTGGGAAGCCATTCGGACAGGGTCGAGCTCGACGTTGGATCGGGAGAGTATCACTTCTCCATCGTGCCGGCCCAGTAGCGGCCACCCGGCAGCAGGGTCAGTCCCCATGGCCAGGCGGATACGGGCGCAGGCCGCCCATGGCGATGCGTGCGGAGCCGAGTGGCGCCTTCGAGTGGCGCCTTCGAGTGGCGCCTTCGAGTGGCGCCTAGAGGATGAAATCCGGCTCTCCCCGGTTAAGCGGTTTCATGCCGGGCGAGAGATGCAAATTGGCGATGGCGAGATTGGACTCTTCGGACGGCATCTTGAAACCATGCCACAGCGACTCGCCGCTCCCATTGGAAGATTGTGTTG
>JAKART010000028.1 GCA_021819255.1 Acidobacteriota bacterium | reverse complement strand
CCAGCATCAGGCAGTTCTCCACATACTGGTGGATGCGCTGCAGGTTGGCTTGCAGCCCGTTCATGCAGAACTCGACGAACATGTGGCTGGTATCGCTGAGCAGACGGACCGAGTGCATGAAGTTGTAGATCATCACCGGCTTGAAAACATTCAGCTCAAAGTTGCCCTGGCTGCCGGCAAAGGCGATGGCGGCATTGTTTCCATGCACCTGTACGGCGACCATGGTCATGGCCTCGCTCTGCGTGGGGTTGACCTTGCCGGGCATGATGGAGCTTCCAGGCTCATTCTCCGGAATCGTCAGCTCGCCCAGACCGCAGCGCGGCCCGGAACTGAGCCAACGGACATCGTTGGCGATCTTCATCATGGAGGCGGAGAGCGTCACCAGAGCGCCACTGGCGAAGACCAACTCGTCGTGCGCCGAGAGCGCTGCAAATTTGTTGGGATGGGAGCGGAAGGGAAGGCCGGTGAGTTCGGCGATTCTGGCGGCGACGCGGTCAGCGAACTCCGGATGGGTGTTCAGCCCCGTGCCGACCGCGGTGCCGCCGATGGCCAGCTCGTAGAGGCCGCTGAGAGAGACCTCCAGGCGCTCAAGATCGCGTTCGAGCAGACTTGACCAGCCGCCAATCTCCTGGCCCAGGGTTAACGGCGTTGCGTCCTGCAGATGGGTGCGGCCGATCTTCACCACGGATTCAAACTCATGGGCTTTGGCGGCAATGGAATCATGCAGATGCTGTATTGCCGGGATCAGCCTCTCCTTGACCGCTGTAGCCGCGGCAATGTACATCGCCGCGGGAAACGTATCGTTGGAGGACTGCGACATATTCACGTGGTCATTGGGATGCACGGGCTTCTTGCTGCCCATCTCGCCGCCTGCAATCTCGATGGCGCGGTTGGAGATGACCTCATTCACATTCATGTTGGTCTGCGTGCCGGAGCCGGTCTGCCAGATGCGCAGCGGAAACTCCTGGTTGAGCTTGCCTTCGATCACCTCGTCGGCGGCTTGCACGATCAACTCCATCTTGTCCCGGGGCAGTTTGCCAAGGTCGTGGTTCACCAGCGCCGCGGCCTTCTTGAGGATGCCGAAGGCCCGGATCAGCTCCAGCGGCATGCGGTCTTCGCCAATGGCGAAGTGGTGCAGGCTTCGCTGGGTCTGCGCCCCCCAGTAGTGGTTGGAAGGGACTTCGATCTGTCCCATGCTGTCGGACTCCTGGCGTATCCCCTGCGTGAAAGCTTGCTTCATCTCATCTGTTCCGTTCATGGACCTTTTGACCTCATCCGAATTCTGCGCGCCCTGCCGGGCGAGAAGAATGATTCTGTTGCGATCGATGCCATCGCCCTGCAACGGCGCCGGGCCCCGGTGGGGATTGGGGAGGGCTGCGGGCGAGAGCGGGAGAACCCCCTGAGCGAAGCGGCCGGAAATCCTGCCCGCGAGCCATTCCTTGGCTTTTTCCCCAAGCGAAGGCCGCGTTGCGCTCCGTCTGGACCGGTGCGCCTTTGGCGTCATCGGCACGGCTTTTGCCAGTGGAACCGGTCCGGCAGGGTGCAATACAGAACGGAACAGGCGGCCACCACGAGGTTGCAGATATAACTATAGCTAGGCGGATGGGCAGGTGTCATTCCGGTAATCGGCCAAAAGGTTTCCGGGGATTTGTTAGCATCCGAGTTCAGAATTTTCACTCCGGCTCTGGTGAGATCGTTTCCGCGGAGTGATCTTTTCCGCAGAGTGATTGAGTCGAAGATTGCTCTGGGAGCGTGACGGCCTCGTCTCTATCAGAAGGGGCAAGGAAGTATGGAATTTCATGGGTAAGGATGCGAGTGGACCTCAAGCTGGATCAAGAGTGCAAGCGATATCTCGATGGAATAAGAGAGCGCGGAAGGTGTGCGAAGAGAGCCGCCATCATTTCGGCTGAGTGCGAGCGTGGAAAGAGCGCCCCGATGATTACAACGGTTGTGATGCGTGTCACAATCGACGCTACTCGGGGAAGACGATAGTTGAGCAATCGAAAGGAAGTACTTTATGGATAACACGGTAACAGTGATAGATAACCGCACTGAAAAGCAATACACGTTTCCGGTGACGCGTGGAACGATTCGTGCGATGGATCTGCGCAAGATCAAGGTGGACGCCGAGGACTTCGGCTTGATGTCTTATGATCCGGCTTTCACCAACACCGCATCGTGCCAGAGCAAGATTACGTTCATTGACGGCGATAAAGGCATTCTGCGCTATCGCGGATATGACATCGCGGATCTGGCGGAGCACTGCACTTTTCCGCAGGTGGCATATCTGGTCATCCACGGAGAGCTGCCTACGCCGGAACAGGAAGCGGAGTGGTTAACGGCGATTCGGATTCACATGGGCATCTTCGAAAACATCAAGAAGTTCATGGAAGGGTTCCGCTACGATGCGCATCCCATGGGCATGCTGGTGAGCACCATGGCGGCGCTTTCCACGTTCTATCCGGAATCCAAAGAGGTGCGCAATCATGACCGCCAGATGGAGAGCATCCACCGGATGGTGGGCAAGGTTCCGATCATCGCAGCTTATGGCTACCGTCACAGCAAGGGGCTGGATTACATTGCGCCGGAGCCTCAACTGGGCTATGCGGAGAACTTCATGCACATGCTTTGGGACCGCAGCCCGCTGCAGCACTTGAAGCATCCGGTGCTGGCCCGCGCGCTGGATGTTCTGTTCATCCTGCACATCGATCATGAGCAGAACTGCTCGACCAACGCCATGCGCTCGGTAGGCAGCTCGGAGGCGGATCCCTTCCTGAGCGCGGCTGCGGCAACGGCGGGTCTGGCGGGCCCGCTGCACGGCGGCGCCAATGAGGCTGTGCTGAAGATGTTGGATGAGATCGGCAGCAAGGAGAATATTCCAGAGTTCATCAAGGGTGTAAAAGAAGGACACCAGAAGCTGATGGGCTTTGGGCATCGAGTGTACAAGAACTACGATCCTCGGGCCAAGATGATCAAGAAGACCGCCGATGAGGTCTTTGAGATCACCGGCCGCAACAAGAAGATTGATCTGGCGATGGAGCTGGAGAGGATTGCGCTGACGGACGATTACTTTGTCTCGCGCAAGCTGTATCCCAACGTCGATTACTACTCGGGCATCATCTATGAGGCGATGGGGTTTGAGCCCAAGATGTTCACGGTCCTGTTTGCGATTCCGCGCGCGGTAGGCTGGCTGGCGCAGTGGCAGGAGCTGATCAACGATCCGGAGCAGAAGATCGCTCGGCCTCGCCAGGTCTATGTCGGGCACGAGTACAGGAAGCTGCCGGACTCTTATGCTCGCGGAACAGGCTCGGAGGAGCGTCTGGCTTCCGCGCGGTGACACCGTTCTGTCCTGGCGACCGCTATTCTTGAAGACGAGTGTTCAGACCGCTCCCGGGAGGAGATCCCCAGGAGGATCCCTTCCTGCGGCGGACTGGAGACAATCAGGATCTGGACAGCCTCCCTACTTGCCTGAAGCTGTACCGCAGTTGTAAAAGATTCAGGAAGAGGAAGGTGAAGGTTTCGATGGCTTCAACCAGCTCCAGAGTTTTGAATTCGTCTTTCGCGCAGCGTGTGATGAGCGCCGACGAAGCAGCGGCGATGATCCAGCCGGGATCCTTGATCGGCATGAGCGGCTTTACCGGATCCGGCTACCCCAAGGCAGTTCCCAAGGCGCTGGCCAAGCGCATCGAGGCTGAGCATGAGAGGGGTGAGAGCTTCCGGGTGAGCGTGCTCACCGGAGCTTCCACCGGTCCCGAGCTGGACGGCGCGCTGGGCAAAGCCAACGGCGTGGAGATGCGCGCGCCTTACCAGGGTGATCCCGAGCTACGCAAGCGGATCAATAACGGCGATGCCAGCTACATGGATATCCATCTGAGCCATCAGGCGCAGCAGGTGGATTACGGCTTTTTTGGCAAGATGGATCTGGCCATCATTGAGGTGACCGCCATCCTGGAGGATGGACGCGTGGTCCCCAGCTCCTCGGTGGGCAATAACACTACCTGGATCGAGCGCGCCGACAAGGTGATCCTGGAGGTCAACTCCGGCCAGCCGCTGGAGCTGGATGGCATGCACGACCTCTTCTATGGGCTTGGCCTCCCGCCCAACCGTATTCCGCTGCCCTTGCTCAAGTCCAATCAGAGAATTGGCACTCCCTATCTCAAGGTTCCTTTGCAGAAGGTGATTGCGGTGGTCCATACGGACATTGGAGACCGGGCCAGCCCCTTCAAGGAACCCGACCATGCTTCACGCAAGATTGCCGGCCACATCATCAACTTCCTTGAGTGGGAGGTGAAGAAGGGCCGTCTGCCTTCCAATCTCTTCCCGTTACAGTCTGGCGTAGGCAACATCGCCAATGCCGTTCTTTTTGGCTTGGAAGAGGCTCCATTTGAAGGGATGACCGCCTACACGGAGGTCATTCAGGATGGCATGGTGCACCTGCTGGATGTGGGCAAGCTGAGCAGCCTGTCGGCGACGGCGTTTTCCCTGAGCCCGGAGGGGATTGCCAAGATCATGCCGAAGATCGGCAGTTATCGCAATCAGATCGTGATCCGTCAGCAGGAGGTCTCGAACAGTCCGGAGATCATCCGTCGCCTGGGTGTGATCACAATGAACGCCATGATCGAGGGGGACATCTACGGCAACGTAAACTCCACCCACATCATGGGATCGAGCATGCAGAACGGCATCGGAGGTTCGGGCGACTTCACCCGCAATGGCTATATTACCTTCATGATGGCGCCATCGACCGCGGCCAAGGGCAAGATCTCCACCATCGTTCCCATGGTCTCTCATGTCGATCACACCGAGCATGACCTCCAGGTGATGGTGACGGATCAGGGGTTGGCCGATCTGCGGGGGCTCTCACCCAAGCAGCGCGCAAAAGTCATTATTGAAAACTGCGCGCATCCCGACTTTCGTCCGGCGCTACGCGACTACTTCCACCGTGCGGAGAAACTTGCACCCGGCAAGCATACTCCACACCTTCTTGACGAGTCTCTCTCCTGGCATAGCCGCTTTCTCAAGACAGGGAGCATGCTGGTTTAGGCGAAGGAGAATTGCCTCTCATGGATCGCCCCGGGGTGTTACGCCTTGGCTATCGGATGCTTTGACCATCTGATTCAGCGCGGTGGCTGAATTGACGCACAAGCAGGGCGACTTGACCGCTTCCGTCAACCAGCTCACGGTCGACTGGGGGCAATGACGAGAAGTTGTCGCCGCCGGACTGAAGTCAAACGGTAACCTGGCGTTCTTGCGATCCTGAAGGCAAGCTTTTCTCGGGAAGACGAGGGTAGCGCTCTTCTCTGGCGCGGTCAGGGAGCGCGGGTGGAGGCTTTGTGATTGGAGTCACCGTGCCCCCGGGCTTTCCCCGATAACCTTGAAGGCGATGACGAACTCCGGGGCGCTGGAGGAGCTTCTAGCCCAGCCGCCCCTCTCCCGGGAGGAACCATGCTTACCGAAAGCGTGACATCGTGATGCACAGGACAGTCGTCATCGGTGCGGGAATCGCAGGTCTTTCGACCGCATATTTCCTCCAGAAGCTGGAGGGCAAGGACGCCGACTATCTCCTGCTGGAGAGCTCCGGCCATCTGGGAGGGAAGATCACCACCCATGCCGGCGATGGCTTCCTGGTGGAAGGCGGGCCGGACTCCTTCCTGACCCAGAAGCGGGCTGCGCTGGACCTCTGCCTGGAGCTGGGCCTGGGCGATCAACTGATCGGGTCCAACCAAAGCTCTACGGCCTCCACCTATGTGTTGAACAAGGGACGGCTGCACCCCATGCCGGAAGGCATGATGCTGATGGCGCCGACCATGATGCTTCCGGTTCTTCGCTCTCGGCTGATCTCCTGGCCGGGCAAGCTGCGCTTGGGGCTGGAGATCTTTGTCGGCAGGAACACATCGGATCCAGATGAAAGTCTGGGGAGTTTTGTCCGCCGCCGCCTGGGTTCCGAGATGTTGGAGAAGATTGCGGGGCCGTTGATGGCCGGCATTCACTCTGGAGATCCTGACAACCTGAGTCTGCGCAGCACCTTTCCCATGTTTGTGGAGCTGGAGGCAAAGCATCGCAGCCTGGTGCTGGGCATGATGAGACGCAAGCAGGCGCAAGCGTCCGCCCCAGCGGGAGCTTTCGCTGCGAAGCCGGCTCCGGCGGGCCACACCTCGATGTTTACCACGCTCCGCGGCGGTGTCCAGCAACTGCCCGACGCCCTTGTCTCTCGTCTTGCTTCGGAACGGATCAGGCTGAACTGCCCCGTGCAGTCGTTAATCCGGGAAGGTGATCCGGCCCGCGGCGGAGGTTACACAGTCACCCTGGCGAGCGGCGCTTCGGTGGCGGCGGAGAACGTCGTCTTCGCTACGCCCGCCTACGTCACGGCAGAGATTCTGGAACGGCTGGATCCGGCGCTGGCCGGCAACCTGCGCAAGATCCGCTACGTTTCCACCGCGACCGTTTCGCTGGCGTTTCGCCGCAGCGAGGTCACCTGCGCACTGAATGGATTTGGCTTCATTGTGCCTCGCAGCGAGGGGCGAAGGATCAATGCCTGCTCCTGGTCTTCCAACAAGTTCGAGCATCGCGCGCCGGCGGACAGCGTGCTTCTGCGGGTCTTCATTGGCGGCGTCTTTGCAGAAGATCTGGCCGAAAAGGATGAAGATGCTCTGATTGAGATCGCGCGCCAGGAACTGGCACAGATCCTGGGCATCACTGCAACTCCCATCCTTGCCCGTGCCTACCGTTGGAGAAAGTCCGTCCCCCAATACAACATCGGCCATGGCGTATTGGTTCAGGAGATCGAACGCCGGCTTGCAAACCATCCCGGTCTCTACCTGGCGGGTGCAGCCTATCACGGCTCCGGCATACCGGAATGCATCCAGCGCGGGGCCGAGACCGCTGCGAAGATTCATCATGGTGGGCCGCTCCCGCATCCGGCCGGCCCTCAGACCGCCCACGATCCGGCGCCGGTTGCGCTTGAAGCCCCTTCCAGCTCTTAGGAGAGCCATTTATGTCAACCATGGATATCCGCTCGATCCCCTCCTCCATGCCGGCCCGCCACGGGCATCCGCACACTCACCCGCAGCACTCCTCCAATCACAGCTACGCAGAGCAGCCGATGCTGGTGTATTGGGAGATGACGCAAGCCTGTGGGCTCGCCTGCCGTCATTGCCGCGCTGAAGCTGTCTCCACGCCGCACCCCAATGAGCTCACCTTTGAGGAGGGGAAAAACCTGCTGCGCCAGATCGCGGCGTTCAAGAACCCCACGCCGCACCTGGTCTTTACCGGTGGCGACCCGCTGCGGCGTGCGGATCTCTTCGATTTGATCGACGAGGCGCGTTCGTTGGGCATCAACGCATCCATTACGCCCAGCGCGACGACGGACCTTACGGTGGAGGTGCTCTCCCGGCTCAGGGATCATGGGATTGACAGCTTCGGCCTCAGCCTGGATGGCTCGACAGCAGCTCGCCATGAGGCGGTGCGTGGCGTGGAGGGCTGCTTCGGCTGGACCATCGCCGCCGCCAAGGCGGCAGCCGGCCTGGGTGTTCCCATTCAGGTGAACACGCTTGTTGCCGAAGAGACGGTGGACGACGTTCCCGCTGTTTATGAGTTGCTCAAGACCTTTCCGGTGATGCGCTGGAGTCTGTTTTTTTTGATCGAGGTCGGGCGCGGCAAGGTCCTGCAGCCGATCTCCAGCGAGCGTGGAGAGGAACTGATGAACTGGATCTACGACCAGTCCAAGGTCGCCCCCTTTGCCATGGCCACTACGGAAGCGCCGTCCTATCGCCGCGTGGCACTCAGCCGCATGCGCGCAGCGGGCATGGCGGCCGGCGAGATCGAGCGCACTCCCGTCTATCGCGGTTTTGGCATCCGCGATGGTCACGGAATTGTCTTCATCTCGAATCAGGGCGACATCTGCCCGGCCGGCTTCCTCCCGCTGGCAGTCGGCAACATACGCACCGATCAGCTCCAGGATGTTTACCGCAACGCGCCCATCTTCCAAGCCCTGCACGATCCCAATCAGTTCAAGGGAAAGTGCGGGCGCTGCGAATATCGCGCTCTATGCGGCGGTTCTCGCGCGCGAGCCTTTGCGGCTACGGGGGATGCGCTGGCGAGTGATCCGTTCTGTCACTATGAGCCGCCGGTTCACTAGAACAGGCTTTCTACAGCGGCCGGGTCAGGGTGGGCTTTGCTTCGCCTTCGGCAGCAGGCCGGAGGCGGAGGACGATGAGCTTCTGCGGTGTCTTACTGCAGAAGCGAGGGTGGCGCCTCGAAGCTGCAGGAGCCCAAATCAGTCATATTCTCCGGCTCGGCCTCTGCGTCGCAGAGGATGGTCACAACCGGGCAGGGTGACTCGACAATGATTCGGAAAGCAATGGGGAGACGATCCGGTGAAGACAGGATGCTATCCCTGCGTACTCCGAGAAAGATGATGCCGGCCTGGATTTGCCGCGCGCAATTTACGATGGCATTGGAGATTTCGCTTCCGTAGATCACCTTGCAGGTTGTGTCCTGTTCTGCTGCGCTGCTGGTCGCCACCAGGTGTTTGAGCGCTTTGGTGAGAAGTTCCGCGAGAGTGTTGTCTCCATGGATGGACTGGAATGTGCGAGGCAGCACGTGCACGCAATGAAGCTGCCGGCGGAGGCTTGTGCTATAGCGGATGGCTTGGCGGATCGCCTGCCGGGTGCAAGCATGAAAGTCGGTGGCGAACAGTACGGCCCCATCTGGCGGGCTGGTGTGAATGGTCTCGGCGGCTACCCTCCCTACCGTCATGATGGGGCAGGCGGCTTGGAGCATCACCTTCTCCGCGGTTGGTCCAAAGGCATTGCGAGTAGAGCCTTGAGGCTCCCCGGTTCCGAGGATGAGCAGGTCCGTCTCTTCGGACTCCAGCGCCTTCAGAATCCTCTCCGCAGGAACTCCCGGCTCTCGCCGGGTGACGCACGGAACGCCGAGGGAGCCAGCGCGTTCTCTGGTCTGGAGAAGGAGTTGCTCCGCTTGCTGGTCCACTGAGCGGGATGGCCCGAAGAAGCCCGCGAACCCTGCCTTGTCCCGGTTGAGCGCTGACTGCGGCTTGGAAACATGCAGGATTCGGAGGGACGCGCCGCTCCTCTGGCAGAGTTGCAGGGCGACGTGCAAAATTTCTTCGGAGCCCTCGCGGAGATTGGTGGCTAACAGCACCCTGCGATAAGGGGATGGCGTCTTGCTGGAACGATCCTGCATAAAGCCAAGTCTCCTTCAGCCGACTTCTACGCGTCGCTGATGCATCGCCGCCGGGCCTTGCCCGGTGGAACGCAGGGAGCAATGGGGGTTCGCCTCACGCGCAGCCACTCAAAGGCTTTCCGCCCTGCGATGTTTTGCTTGATTGAATTCTGTTTGAAGAGAAATGACGGTGACGTTTGTCACACGAAGATGCATCTTCCGGAGGCGCGGCTGGAGAGTTGCTGGAACATCATGGTCTTGGCTGGAGGGCTACCCTATGCAGCGGATGCCGCCGTGGCCGCAACGCGTTCCATGCCTCCGCGCCGGCCACCGCGCAGCATGCTCCCAATCCACTTGCCGCAGACCAGCTTGAGCGCCGATGGCTGGGTTGCCGAGGACTGTGTTGGAACGCCGTTGCGTCCCGGAAGCTCCCCCTTCCAAAGCGCATCCCTTCGGCCGCGAAACACCTTGCAGAGCCTCACTCGTTGCTTTGGCGCTCGCTGCGTAAACTCCTAGGTGGCCAGGCTCTCCAATTCCAGCGGCGCGAGGACGCGAAAGGAAGAGCCGTGAATCTCAATCAAGCCGTCTCTCTGAAACCTTCCCAAAGCGCGAGTGACCGTCTCACGGGATGTCCCGGCCAGATTGGCGAGTTCCTCATGCGTCAACGCCATGGTGAAGCGCATGTCCGTCCCGTTTCGTCCGGCGGCAGCCCGTCCCCAGTCAAGCAAGACGCCGGCCAGCCTGCCGGCTGTGGAGCCGGAGAGCGCCAGCCGGCGGGCATCAAAGAACGCCGATTTGTACTCCTCGGAGAGCGCCTTGGCCGCCAGCATGCTCGCTTGCCCGTATCTCTCCAGAAAGGCCAACAACTCGCCGCGGCGAATCTTCTTCACGACGCAAGGTTCGATGGTTTCAGCGGTCAACTCATAGTGCGTCCCGGAGATTGCGGCGCCCAGCCCCAGCAGATCCCCGGGGACGGCAATTCTGAGAATATGCGTCTTGCCTTCACGCGAGGTGCAGGACAACTTCACCTGGCCCATGCAAATGATGGTTGCGGCATCACAGATATCGTCTTCCTGAAAGATGACGGAGCGCCTGGGCAGCCGCATTTGCATGCCAAGAGCCTCGAAGTCAGAGCGAGCCTGCCCGGAGAGATCGCACAGAATACGCAAGGAGCGGTCAGAACAGTCTTTGCAGCCGGAGTTCATGTGGGTATGAAGGTAGTTCATCGATTGACCCTCTGGTTGACGAAAGACAGAAGCGAAGTCATGGTCAGGACGTTTTGATCCTGATGCCCGCGCCGCAGCGGCAGGATCCGGTCAGGAGCCTGGCTGTGACCAGGGTCACTGCAATCGCCGTCGAACTCTTTAGAGTGGGGGATGAGGACAAGATCCATGGCGGCAAAGCAGGAGTTGTTTGCGGGCAAGAGCTCAGATCTCTGGGAGCGGCTAACAGTGGGCGGCGTTGTGGTCATTCTGGTTGCCTTTGCAGTTCTTTTCCTCGCCAACCTGGCGACGACGCTCTGTTCCGCCCAGCTTCCGCGATAGCCGCAACCTATCTTCCATTCGGCCTCTTTGAGGCTTGCTCTCCTTCTCCTGCTGAAACGGCGAGCCGCGGCAGATGCCAAGCTGCGGGGCTTTGAGAGCATCCACACCGGTTCCGAGAGCCTATCCGACATGGCAACTCCCTTCTGCAGTCTGTGACGCCCGGTCGGGCCGATGCGTTCTGCGGCTTGGCCCGCTGGTGCTTCCAACCCCAACGTCCTGACATCACCATGAGATGCCAAGCCTGCACAGGCTGCTGTGATCCGCGTCACAATGAATGATAATCGCACAATTGATTCGAATATCAGCGAATCATCCTCTTTTCTTCTCTGGCGGTAAATGTCTTGCGATCTGCGGAGTAGGACACAATCGCCGGCTTGAGAACTGGGGGAGCACGCTTTGAGAGTTTCCTTTTGTGATGGAAATCACTGGTTGATCTCCAGCGCAGGGCTATGGTCTTCGCAGAGAAAGCGCAGGCGGCGAAGCAGCTCCGGAGGCCGGAGATTGCCGCTCGCCGAGATCGACGCGAAGCCGCGATGTGGAAAAGGTTCTGCGGGTCAGCAAAGCGCCTTGCGGCGGCCGTTTCCGACACCCTGGCTGCCATGCCTGCCCCTGCGGAAGGTTCCGGCGCTTCAGACCTTCGCCCGAAGCGCCTGATGTGTTGTCGAGGGGATGACTCAGGAAGTTCCCCCGCCGGGAGGAGGATCAAAGCTCCGCTGTACCTGCCCCCGGCTGTTGTCTGTAGAGTGGCCCATTGCAGATCACCTCGCGGAGGACCGGCCAGGGCGAGGGCCTTGTGCCGGCCTCGGCTGGACGTTGGATGGCTGCAGGGATCAACGAAGGTAACCGGTGCAATCCACAGTTTGCAGAAGCAACAGGAGAATCCAGTGAAACCGAATCGAGTTAAATTGGCAGTCTTCCTCCTCGCCGTAACCGCAGCCACCCCCATGTTGGCCCAGGACGGCGCCGCGATCTACAAGAGCAAGTGCCAGATGTGCCATATGGCGGATGGAAGTGGAAACAAGGCCATGAAGGTTCCCGCGTTCAGTCCCGGCGCCTCCGCGGCGAGCCTGATGGCCATCACCAGGAAGGGCATCAGCCCGCGGATGCCTGCCTACGCCGGCA
>JAKART010000027.1 GCA_021819255.1 Acidobacteriota bacterium | reverse complement strand
GAGAGATCAACGTCCGGGCTGACGATGTCCACCGAGTGAACCAGGGCGCGGATGGCGCCGTAATAAGAGACCATCGCGGCAATTGGGTCAAAGGCCCTGTTCTGCCTTTGCCACTCGATGGCCCAGTAACTCTCATACGAGTGCAAGATGGCCACCTGGGAGTGGACAGTGGTTCCAGCCAAGGCCGGGCCGGCCTTAGCAAACTCCCGGCCGATCTGCGCGACCTCAGAATATAACGGCACAGGGGACCCATCAGGGCCCACCAGCGTGCCGTGGTACTGCTCCTGACCATTCAAGGCGGATCGCCACTGCCAATAGGCCACTGCATCGGCGCCGTGGCCGACGTCGTGCCAAGCCATCGCGCGGACCTCTCCCTTGTCCAGAGAGTTGTTGTCCCGGGGATAATCCACGAACCCGGGCTGGGTCTCCATCACCCAGAAGTTCTTACGCAACAAGCCGCGAGTCAGGTCGTGCTTGGCGCCGTTTAATACCGGGTTGAGCTGGCCAGTGCCGACGTAGTCATCCCAGGAGACCATATCCAGATCCCGGGCAAGAGGGTAGGCATTGTATCCATCAAAGAAGCCCATCATGTTGGTGGTGATGAACTGGCGTGGGTCGATATTGGGCCGCAGCGCGCGCAGTTGATTCCTTTGGTAGCTTTGCCAGGTATCGGTGACGAAGCGCTTCCAACTCAGCAACAGCCCAGGATTGCCGTAGTTGGTCTCGATGGGAATCTGGGTCCAGGCCGTGTACGTCTGGCTCCAGTAGGCGGTGGTCCAGCGGGCATTCAGGTTATCCAGGGTCTGGTAGCGGTGATGCAGCCAATCTTGAAACTGTGCCTGGGCGATGGGTCCATAGGACAGAAGAACGCCATACTCATTGTCGATCTGCCAGCCGATCACGTCCGGATCGTGGCCAAAGCGTCTGGCCTCACGCAACACCATGTTGTACACCAGTTGCCGATACAAGGGGTCTGCAAAGTTGAACTGCTGACGGTTGCCATGCTGGTCCTTGCGGCCGTCCTGCTTGACGCGCAGCGTCTCAGGATACTTGCTGGTAAGCCAGGCAGGCGGCGCCGCGCTGGGTGTCCCGATCACCACCGCGATGTGGTGTCTCTCCGCGGCGCGTATCGCGCGGTACATCCAGTCCAGATCATAGTGGCCCTCCGAGGGCTCCAAGCTGGACCAGGCAAACTCGCCGATGCGCACAAATCGGATATGCGCCGCCTCCATCAGGTCCAGGTCGGCATTCCAGCGCGACTCCGGCCACTGCTCCGGGTACCAGGCCGCGCCCAGATACAGCGCCGGCGGGGTTGAGACCGCAGGCACCGGCGTAGAGATGACGGATGCCGGCCGCGCGCCGTCCGCCCGGCCGGGTAGGAGCAGCGCAACCGAAAGATAGAAAAGCACAAGTGGCTGATGGATTTTCACGTTGTGATCCTCGCTGACTTTCAGAATCTGTTGAAGAGATAGGTTGACACTCTGGAAGGGGATTTTCTGAGGCGGATTAAGTTTGTCCCACTCTGAAGGTGAGCAAGCGTCCATTCGAGCAACAAGCCGATACGCAGCGGGGCCTGATGGAACCGCTGTTACTCGAGTCCAGGCGCCGTCGGGATGACCGTGGCCGGCCCTGGGCAACGCCCCTGCCTCCGCACCCCTGGAGTGGATGGGGCGTTGTCAACCTCCCGCACCAACCTCTGACGCCAACCTCTGACGCCAAAAGGAGATGAGCGCCCGCCAAAACAATCTGGCCCACGCTTCGAAAGATGAAAGATCGAGCGTCCTGCACCGTAGATTCCCTGTCCTCCTTTGCGGACAGACGAACCGTAACGGATCATGATCTGGAGTTGGGGTCGCCCGAAGTCTGGACCGCCAGGCCAATCCATGCGTGGCTCCTCCAGCCGGCTTGGCCCAACTTCAAACCTGAAGATGAATCTGGCGCCGCAGCCTGATGTCGGCTGCGGATGAACCGATCATCAGATCCACCGTGCCGGATTCAACGACGAACAGTTCTTGCGCCTCATCCCAGTAATGCAGCGCTGGGTCATCAAATCTCAAAGGAAAGCGCAAGCTCCGGCTCTCGCCTGCTTCAAGATGAACCCGCTGAAAACCCACAAGCTGCTGGATGGGGCGTTGCACCGTTCCACCCCCGACGTGAACGTAGAACTGGACGACCTCGTCACCCGAGCGCTTGCCGGAGTTGGTGACTCGCATCTGGAGTGCAAGAGCGGCTCCGGGCCGGAGCGTATCACCATCGACCTGCAATTCAGCGTACTGAAACGTGGTATAGCTTAGTCCGTGGCCAAAAACATACAGCGGCACACCTTGGAAATACAGATAGGTGCGCCCGGAACGGATGTTGTAGCTATGAAAGTCCGGCAGGTCAGATGTATGACGGTACCATGTGGTGCTCAGCTTTCCTCCCGGATTATAGGCGCCGAACAAAACGTCAGTCAGCGCATGCCCTTGCTCTTGCCCGAGGAAGATGCCGCCCACAATCGCAGGCAGATTGTCCTGCTCCCAAACAATGGAAACAGGGCAGTTTGAAGAGACGACAAGGATCGTCTTCTGATTGACAGCATGAACGGCTTGTACCAGTTCATGCTGGACTCCAGGCAGATGCAGGAAATCCCGGTCATTCCCTTCGCGGTCAATCTCCTGATCATCTCCTACAAAGATCAAGACCCTATCCGCTTCTTTGGCCGCTTCCACGGCAGCGTTGAACAAGGCGTCATCCTTGGGGCCAGCTACGGCGCAGCCAACGGCGTAGGTGATCTGAGTCTTGCCATTCGTAAACCTTTGTGATGGAGAACCGGAGTAGTCATATCCATTGAACTTGTCTACCCATGACCTTGCAGGCTTTTCCTTCAACTTGGGTGCCGGTATCGCCGGGGGAGGTTGAATGCCGAACTGCTCGAGAATACCGTCGAGCGGAGAGACACGATCTTGCGGAGCTCCGCTGTAATCGCCCAGATGGCAGGTCCCCGCCATCGGACCGATCACCGCCAGCTTGCGCAGGCTGGTCGCGTCAAGCGGCAGCGTTTCCCCTTCGTTCTTGAAGAGCACCACCGCCTGGCGCCCGGCTTCGCGGCATAGCGCACGATGCTCGGGACTTTCAAGGCAAGAGATGGGAATAGCGTGGTAGGGGCTCTCCTCCATGGGATCGAGATCACCGAGCAGGATGCGGCCGGTGAGCGAACGAATCAGTGAATGGTCGATGGTCTCTTCGCCGATGAGCATTTTGTCCAAGGCTTCACCGAGGAAGTTCGGCAACGTCTGTCCACAGTTGATGTCGCATCCGGCATTGACGGCCAAGGCCGCCGCCTGGGCGAAGGTCGGTACAAAGTGATGCGTTCGCATGATATCGGCCACCGCATCACAATCCGACACGACAAAACCACGGAACCCCCAGCGGTCGCGCAGGAGTTCGGTCAACAAAAAGCGATTCGCTGTCGTCGGAATGCCGTTCATCTCGTTGTACGAGCTCATGACCGTGAAGACTCGGCCTTCTCGGACGCACGCCTCAAATCCTCGGCTGTAGTACTCCCAGAAACTGCGTGGGTCCACTGTGGCCGAGACTTCCCGGCGGTCATCCTCTGTATCGTTGGCGATGAAGTGCTTGGCGCAGGCGATGGTCTTGAGGAAGCGAGGATCATCACCTTGCATTCCACGAATCGTCGCCACAGCGAGCTTACCCACAAGCAGCGGGTCTTCGCTAAAGTTCTCGGAGATCCTTCCCCATCTGGGATCTCTGGTTCCCATGTTCACCGTTGGAGGAGAGAACATCGCCAGCCCTTGACCGCTTTTCTTGTGCCAGGCCCAAACTTCATCGGAGACAGCAGTGAACACCTGATGGATCAGCACAGGATTCCACGTAGATCCCAGCGCCAGCGGGAGGGGGAATGAGGTCACCGGGCCCTTGTGAATCAGGCCGTGCAACGCTTCACTGGCATAGTAGTTGAAGGCCGGCATCTGGAGCCTCGGAATGGCCGGCGCCCGGTTTCCGAACTGCGATATCTTTTCTGCCAGCGTCATCTTTGCCACCATCCCGGCAGCACGCTGGCGCCCTGCATCAAAGTTTTTGAGTGAAACTGGCCCTGTATCCAAGGAGGAGAGATCACCTCGGCCGGCGGCTGTCCCCTGGGAATCGACGGGCTCCGCATCTCCAGCCAACGGCCAGCCCATAGCCACCACCGCTGCGCTATAACCGGCCCCGGCGAGAAATCCGCGGCGGCTGATGCTTGTCCGGGCTTCCAAATTCTTCTCTTTCATCTTGTAGTGCTCCTGTATCGTTCAAGGGTGCGAATGGTTGGCGACTTCCCTGAAAGTCGATCCGATCTCCAACAGCGTAGACAGACTTTGAAAGATCGTTTGAATCAGATGCGAAAATTGATGGGAACCGTCCAGGCTATGGACGTTCGAGGAACAACTCCATCCATCGTGAGGATTTTGCGGGAGTTAATACAACGGCCTGATTGTTCTCTGCGTTGCCATCGTACTGGTCCCTTGCACGATCGGTCAAGATCTCTAGCAGGACGCTGCTTTCCCAGCTACAAAGCAAGTATCGCAGCAATTCGCGATGCCGGCCGCGTACGGCGCTGCGGCACCACGCGGAGAGCGCACGCAAGGATGCTGACAAATCTCGAACAGTGGAACACTGGAAAGAGACGTTGGCGTCGGCTTTCAATCTTGAAGGATAGATCGTCTGCCGCTTCTGGCAGGCGTGCGGAATTTGAAATTGTCCAATGGCCGAAACCCGTAAGCCGCTTGCCTGGCATGGCTATGGCGAATGGCTCAGCCAAACAATGAGGAACGTTCTTTTCTGCTTTGTTCCCATACGCTATCTCTCAGAAGGCTTCAGGAGGAGATGAGTCCGCAGATTGCCTCTCCCGGTCTTGCCGTACCCACGCCTTTCGCAGTATCCGCGGCATTCAGATCCTGGGCCGGCCGTCTCGACTCTCTTGGCCATTGCAGGGAACTCTGCCATCCCTTCGCCTCCTCCGAGTATCAAGGATAATAAGGCCAGTAGTCGATTTGAGGACGCGCTTCTCCGGCCTCAACCATGCGCTCGATGAGGCGTTCGCGAAGATGCGCCGTGACCTCCGGTACCGCGCGTTCGCCGATGAAGTGCACCAACCGATCAGTGGGCACTCTGAAATTGACTCGGCCTGCGAGGTTGACGAGCTGTGCCGGATCCGCTCGATTGTTATACATCTGATAGTCCCGATAGCGCATGCTGCCCGGGAAGCGATGCACGTCCGCATCCGGGGCCAATGCGACGTAAGTCCACTCTGACGTGCGCAAAGCCCTTGCGACTCCACCGGTCCCACTTATTTGGATAAACACTTCGTTTGGCCACTTCTTATGAGCCTCCGGATCACGCACAAGAGGGAGAAAGCTTTGCCCCTGGACCGTGGACGGAATCGGCAGACCCACGGAATCCAGCAGCGACGGAAACACGTCAATCATGCTCACAAGCTCCGGGATCTTCTGATGGCGATCGAATCCTGGTCCTTGGATGATCAGCGGAACATGAATCGAGCTTTCGTGGCCACTGCACTTGTACTCGGCATTGCGCGTTCTGAAGTGACACGCGTGATCACTGGTAAAGATGACGATGGTTTCATCTTCCAGATTTTCCTCTTTCAACGTCTGGAATATCCGTCCGAGCGATTCATCGATCGCTTTGATGTCGCCATAATATTTATTCAGCTCGTACGGCCAATCTCCAGGCAAGGCTTTTAAGTCGGCAGGGACATAGGGGCTGCGGAACTTCTCGGCATAGCCGCGTGGCGGCACAAAACCAAAGACATCGTTGTCTCCACAAGGGCCATTTTGCTGATGCGGCTCGAGCTGTGAGATCACCAGCAAAAATGGCTTTTCGTGCTTCATCCGCAGGAACGATTGCGCCTGCCTGGTGAGGAAGTCAACACGATAAACATCGTCTCCGTAAGCTACCGGTTGATTGTCTCTATCCCAAAACTGACTGTTATAGGGTTGGGTGCTCTCTTCAGGGGCGTTTGCCGCAACCCAAAAATCTGTAAAGCCTCCGCGATACTGTAGCGGAACGGCGCCAACGCCCACTCGATCCAGCGGAGCCAAGTGCCACTTACCAATGTAGTTGGCGCTGTAACCCGCCTTCTTGAACTCCGTTGCGATCGTGACCGCATCCGGCACCAAACCAGGGCCATTTCTCCACACCTTTGTCGTCGTGGCATACTGGCCGGTCATCAGGCAGGAACGGGAAGGGGAACAAAGAGGCTGATTCGTGACAAAGTTCTCGAATACCGTCCCCCGCCGGTACATCGTGTCCAAATTCGGTGTGAAATCCATGGGATTTTGCCCAGCGGCGCAGACAAAATCCCAACGAAACTGATCCGAATGATAAAGAATGACGTTCGGCCGTCTTTTTGGCTGGAAGGAGGACGTCAGGACATCCAAGCTGTTTACTTTGGACGCACCCAGCGCCGCCGCGGCCAAGACCGGCTGCTTGAGAAGCGCTCTACGCTTCAGGTCTACATCGGAATCCTCGCCCTGTGCGAAAGATCCAGTGATCGCACCTATCTTCTTGGAGCCGTCCATATCCTTTCCTCCTGGGATCCACCATAGCAACTCGTCTGAGCCTCTTGCTCTTCCACTGGAAAGTGAAGAATTCCGTTCCGTTGATCGTACTACGCTGACTGCATGCAAGCCGCTTCAGTCCAGTTGATGCTGACCTTCAGCACACATCACGGTGCGACTCACCGCAGATGCTCAAGGTTCTGACACGCTGAGGGAAGCGCCTCGGGATGATGCCTTTGGGGCAGCCTCGGCAGAATCTTCGGGTAGCTGCGGCAGCAGGAACATTGAAAAGTGCGGCCTCGCCACCTCGAATTGGATGAGTTCTTCAGGAATCAGCCGATTCTGGCTGAAAATTTCCCCTTCTATCAGGAGAGAGTCTCTGCAGCATACCGTAGGGATGTTTTCGAGCTTCTGCCGGCTGGCGGGAAGCTGAACTCGGCCGGTGAAGCGGGGGTAGGCTCTGCAGGAGTGCCATCCGGCCAGGAATCGTCGTTTGCAAACTCATCGATCCGCTGGAAGCGGGGATGGAGCCGAGACGGCTTCGTCTTCCTTCTTTCACGAGAGAGATGGGTTGATGGATTCACCCATGCCTAACAAACTTCCTGGAGCGCATTTCATAGGAGCCTACGCAGAGCTTGCCTAAACTGTATTGTCTTTAATGATCTGGTGCCCGGAGGGGGACTTGAACCCCCACGGCCGGTTAAGGCCTGCGGATTTTAAGTCCGCTGCGTCTGCCGATTTCGCCATCCGGGCAATACTTTCAAGCCCCTAATTATAAAGCGATTCTAACAATATCCTCGTTGATCGCATAAGCAGAAAATAGAGGAGCGTGCAGGGAAGTGTGAAAATTTCTCAGATTTTGAGCGGCTCTTCTCACTCCCTCACGAGGCGCTTCGAGCCTGTTCTTCGGCTAACAGACACTCACAAGTTCGAAGAGCGCGCTACGCTTGATTCTACTATCTGTCGCACCCGGCCCCATCTCTATTACGGCCCCGCGGAGCGCTGGTCGGCGTGTGGCAAGGTTGGAATGGCTTACCTGACTCGATCTGCTTGCAACATTCTGTCCGTCAAACCTGCCAGGCTGCCGGCGACCACCCTTCAGCCGTTACGCGGCTTGTATGCTTGCCGATTGTTGCCGCCGACCCTGGCGATACTGTCTGCGGTTTCCATATTCGTGTGTTTCTATGGCTGTGTTTTGTACAGCACGTGTTGTCGAAGTCGAGGGCCTGAAACATCGAAATCGTAAAAGAAGGGCTCAGCATCTCGATTCATGCCAACTCGCTCCATCACGTTGATCGATCGCTGATTCTGGATCGCGGCAAAAGCAACCGCTTCCTGGAGGACTACCACTTGGCCAAACGAGTCGACACCATGCCCAGGAAGAACCAGCCCCATCCTGGGGATTTCATTTGGACGGAAATTTGTGGGGCCACGGCGTTGACGGTGACGGCTGCGGCGATGGCGTTGCGCCTCTCGCGGCCTACACTGTCCAGTCTGATCGATGGCAAGGCTGATCTTTCCGGGTAGATGAAGCTCCGCATAAAGAAAGCCTTTGGAGTCAAGATGGACATGCACATGCGTATGCAGTCGTCTTACGACATCCAAGGGTGTGGCTCCTGCGTCATGAGGGCTGAGCGGAAAGCCGCAGCGGTCGCTCTTTACCGACGAGGATCCAGCGCGACGGAAGAGTTCTGCCCAGGAGCATCGTAAACCTGCCGATAGAGAGCGCGGTTGCGCACAATGGCCTCGACGTAGTTCCGTGTCTCGCTGTATGGAATCGACTCTACCCATTCCGCGACATCCTGGTAGTTGCCCAGCGCAATCCAGCGGCGCACGGGAGTGTCTCCCGCATCATAGGCAGCCAGAGCGTATTCAATCTGGCCTCCGTACTCGTTGATCGAGCGGCGCAGATCCTGTGTCCCCAGCTTCAAATTGATATCCGGATTCAGAAGTTCGCTCGTCGAAAAGCGACGCTCGCCGTCTTTTCTGGCCAGGGATCCGCCGACGGATGGAAGCAACTGCATGAGGCCGTAAGCCTTCATGGGACTGACCGCATCGGGATTGAACTCCGACTCCTGACGGATCAGAGCGGCCACAAGGTAAGGATCCAGACCCTCGGCAACCGCATCGCTCTGCAGCGTCGTCCAAAACGGCCGCGGCAAAAGGAGGCGCCAGTAGATCATCGGAACGTCCTGCACCGGAAGAAAGAAGAAAGGAATACCACTTCGCTTCATCGCCCGCAGGGCCTGATCGCTTTCGCCGAAGCTGGCGTAGATCTCCGCCTCTGCCAAGGTTCCCCATTGGGCGGAGGTTGGGCTAAGCTGTATCTCCGGCCGGATGTACTCGTTCAGCGCCGCATTTGCCAGCAGTCTGGCCTTGATCAGATGCGGATCATTCTCTGGGAGAGCGTCTGTCAGGTCCGGGCGATCCACCACAGGGACATAGGCCAGAGCAGGCGCTGGAGCCGCCTGCGTTCTCTGCGCGCCCGCTGCAACGGTCAGCCGCTGAATTCGTTGGTTGGCAAGCAGCGCGTAGTAGCTGCTCACATAGCAAGCGCTCAGCCTTTTGAAGTAGTTCAACGCCTGTCCGGGGTCGTGCTCCACCTCTTCGTACAGACGACCTCTCCAGTACAAGGCCGCCAGCGCCTGGGGGGCTGCCGGATAACGCATGATCTGCTCATCCATCAGCCGACCCGCATCGTTATAGCGGCGCAGGCGGTAGCTCAGCCAAGCTGCTTGCCAGTGAGCGCTGGGAGCATAGATGCTATTCGGAAATCGCTGCAGCAGCGTAAGGTCATCCTGGATCGCCTGAAGATCCTGCTGATGCAGCAGGAACATGTTTCCGCCGGAGTAAAGGGCCTCTTCCAACCAGCGGCTATGGGGATATTGCGACTCCAATAACTGCACCAGAGCGTCCTGCTGCGCGGTATTCCCATCTCCCCGGGCCAGCTCGGACTCAAGATAGATCTTCAAAGCCGCACTGTCGTCCCCGGTAACCGGCAGGCGTTCCACCCGGCTTGGAGTGAGCCTTCTCAGGCGCAGGTCGCAGACTGCGACGTAGATGTCCAGAGCATCGCGATCGGACTGGCTCAGTCCCGCGCCGTTGCTTTGCAGTTGCTTGTACTCCGTCTCCGCTTGCTCATATCGTCCGGCGTTGAACAGTGCATCCGCGTACTCTTTGCGCTCGGCGGGGGAGAACGGAGTGTTCATCAGCGCCATCTGTGTCCTGGCATCGGCGGCCTCGGAGCTGAGCGGGTCCCCCAGAAAGATGCCTCGATAGAGGGCCGCAGCCTGCTGCAATTGACCATTGGCCTGATAAGCCTTGGCCAAAGTCATGCGAAACTTGACCAGCCGGCCAGTAGCGCCTGCGGAGAGGGGCTGCAGCACTCGGATCGCCCCTGGAGCGTCACCGCCGTCCAGATAAGATTTGGCTAACAGAACAGGGGCTTGCTGGTCGAAGATGCTATCGGAGTGGCGAGCGGCAAAGCCGGTCAGCAACGGAATTGCATCCTGGGGACGGTGTGCTGCGACGGCGGCTTGCGCCTCCAGGAACTCTGCATAATCCTGAAGCGCCGCTCCATCCAGACTCGCCTTGCGAAAGGCATCCTCGGCCTGGACGTAGCGCTGGTTCACCATCCAGGCATGCCCAACGGCCAGCTCGGCCGAGGCTGCCGCCTCTCCTTGGTGTGAGGCCGCATAGTGCTGCACGCCGGCGATCGCTGCGGGGGTGGGATCCATCATTAACTGCTGCGCCATGGGGCGCAGCTCGGCGGAGGCAAGAAAGGCGCGATGCAGCCTGCGGCTCCTTGGCGTAGGCCCGGGCCGATGCAGATGCTCCCTGCGCCTGCTCACTTCCCTGTTGTGGATGGGCCGTCGCGCGGCATGGGACAAAGCCGCGGAAGAGCGTCTCTTTCTGCTTGCCGTCTTGCCTTTCGTGGATCTGCGGATGACCCGCTTGCGCGGGGCTGGCGCACTGGTTGAGACGCGGGAAGATGGACTCTGAGAAGAATCAGCAGTTGAGCTCTGGGGCAATCCATATGCGGAGTCCGCAGCGCCGGCCGTTCGGGTGGCCTCCGCAGATCCTTCCGCCGCACTCCGTGCCGTCAAAGCCGCCAAGGTGATCCATCCGCTCAACAGCGAAACCGCCAGCCATCCCCGACTCAACTTGCTCATGCCACGTTCCATCTAGGCCAGTTTATGGCGGTTCAAACCCTGCGGTTTGCACACCCCTCCGATGGGGCGAACCAATGGAGATAACTGGTTGCGGAAAGGAGGGCCGCCCTGGGCCTTCGATGAAGAAGAGCCGGCTTGGAAGAAGAACCAGCTTGCGGAAGCTGGCGGCCATTCTGCTCCTGTAAACTGGAGGCATATGGCGCTCCAGACGACCACCGTTGCCAAAGATCCGCAACACCCCATCGACCTTGCCGGCGGCGCTGTGACGCAGACAGAGGTCAGCCCGGACCTCATGCTGGTGGAACGGGCCAGGGCCGGCGACTCAGCGGCCTTTGAGCAGCTCGTGTTGCAATATGAGCGCCAGATCTTCCGCACCGCTCTGCATATTACCCAAAATCGAGAGGATGCCGAAGATATCACGCAGGATGTCTTCTTCAAAGCCTTCCAGAAACTGAATCAATTCCAGGGCAACTCCAAGTTCTCCACCTGGCTGGTGCGCATCGCGGTCAATGAGAGCCTGATGCGGCTCCGCAAACGCAGATCATCCAAGACCGTCTCCATCGATCAGGATGTCGAGACCGATGGGGGCTCCATCCCTCGCGATTTTGCCGAGTGGCGGCCAAATCCGGAGCAAAACTACTCCCAAGCCCAGCTCGCTGAGATCCTGCGCAGGACCATCGCTGGGCTTCCGCCAGGTTTTCGAACCGTTTTCACCCTCCGTGACATCGAAAACTTGTCTACGGAAGAGACAGCCGCGGCGCTCGGGCTGAGCGTACCGGCTGTCAAATCCAGGTTGCTGCGTGCGCGCCTGCAGTTGCGTGAACGTCTCAGCCGGTACTTTCGGCGAAATGAGGCATCAGAGTGAACTGCACGGAATTTCTCTCCAAACTCACCGACTACTTTGATGGGCAGATCGATCCCTCTCTCCTCGCCGAGGTGAAAGCGCATCTGGGAGCATGCCATCACTGTGAGGTGGTGGTGGATACCACTCGAAAGACCATCGACGTTTATCGTGGAGCTGCCGCCTACGAGTTCCCGCAGGAACTTGCCGACCGGCTGCGCGCAGCGGTGATGGAACGTTGCCGGGCCACCGGCAAGCTTCCTGACATCAAGACAAAGTGACGGCAACGGTTGGCAAAATATGGAAGCAGGAGACCGGACCTGGTCTTGGCTCGCCGGGCCTGCGCTTTGCTCTTCGATCGCCGGGACAGATCCTTGGGGAAGTTTTCCCCTAAGGAGCCTCTGCGCAGGGGGTCCGTTTTCGGTGTGCGGCGGTGATCGGTCGATGTTGCGATTTTCTGGTGCGTTTCGGGGGCATTTGCCGGCTTTCGGTGTGGTCTGGAGGTCGTATCTCCGTCCTCC
>JAKART010000465.1 GCA_021819255.1 Acidobacteriota bacterium | reverse complement strand
AGGGTGCGGCTGAGCTGCACCTGCGTCAGGCCAAAGAGGAAGTAGGTCTGGTCCTTGGACTTGTCCTCGGGGCGAGACAGGATCCAGCGTCCGCGCTCTGGATCGTAGCGGTTGCGAGCATAGTGGCCAGTGGCGATGCGCTCGGCCCCGATCTGGCGCGCGGTCAGGAGTAATTGATCGAACTTGAGATGATTGTTGCAGAGGGTGCAGGGAATGGGAGTGCGACCAGCCAGATATTCACTGACAAACGGTCGAACCACCTCGCTCTCGAAACGCTCCTGCGCGTTGACCAGGTAGTAGGGTATGCCGAGATGCTCGGCGACGCGGCGAGCGTCGTAGACGTCATCCACGGAGCAGCAGCGGCCCTGCGGAACGGTTTCGGGAAGGCCAAGGCCGGCGTAGTTGGCCGCCAAACGGCGCTGGTTCCAGAGCTGCAGGGTGAGACCGACGATGGGGTGTCCCTGAGCGTGCAGAAGCGCTGCGACCGCCGAGGAGTCGACGCCGCCGGACATGGCCACGGCTATGGTGCCCTGCTGAGACATAAGCCTTTGACTTTCTTCCTGCTGCTCGAGCGTGGCCCGGCTGTGGTCCGGCTGTGGCCCGGCTGTCTGGCTGCCCTGAAGAGGGTGCTACAAGGCTTCCGCCTGAGCCCTTTCCACAGCGGAGATTCCAGGAGCGAATCAAACCCAACTATGATGATAGTCTCCTCAGAAGGCCGCCGGAAGAGCGGGAGGCCATTGAACCACAGGATCATCAGCCGGGTGGCCGGCGAAGCTGAGAGACCGCGTGGCCGCGACCGGGAGCGGTAACGTGGCTCAAAGACGAGGTCAGACCAGAAGCGAGAAAAGGACCAGACGGCTGGGGATCGTGATTGGGGGATAACAAGCAACCGCAGATCACGACAGGGCGGTGGGCGCTGCCGCTTTTGGGGGTGGCGTGCGCGGTCATCCGGGATATAAGCGCCCAGACGATGCGGGTGGGCAACCAGACTCGCATCTTCGGTCTGGGCGTGGCTGTGCGTAGCCGGGTGAATACGATCTACATGACTGCCTGCTTTGCAGGTGGAGCGGTGGGCTCTGCGCTGGCCGGCTGGGCGTGGTGGAGGTGGGGATGGGATGGAGTCTGCGCCCTGGCGCTCACCCTGATCGCCGGAGCGGAGCTCCGTCACCTGACCGGGTACAGCCGGACCGCACGGGAGGCAGGCGTGCGTCTCCCCGCCGAGGAGAGCGAGCCGGCGTAAGGTTTCTCCGTGGCTCTCCTGCCCTCGGATCAACGCGAACGAGGGCGCGGCGGAAGGCATCTTCGCCCGAAACCAACTTCAGGGAGATCCCTTGGAGGGCAACTCCGCCTTGGCCACAGGGGCCGGGAGCGTGGAATCGCCGACCAGCGCGGAAGCTTCTGCGCGGCGTTCAGCGCGGCGTTCGGCGGAGCGGCGGCGATCACGCCAGGTGGTCATTGCGGTCACGCCATAGTTCCAGATTCCGCTGAAAAGAAGCCCGATGATGCCCGACAAAATCCACGGCACTCCATGACGGAAGGCCTCAGAGCCGATGTCGACGTTGGCAATGACGCCCAGCGAACAGGCGATGCAGAAGGTGAGCAAGCCGAACAGGAAGGCGGCTCCGCGCCGCCTTCGGTCTCGATACGTCAAGGAGTTGTTCAGGACGTAGTTCAGGATCATGACGATGCCGGTGGCGGAGGTCTGGGACTTCACGAAGCTGAGATGTTCGATCTTGAGCATGGCGCCAAGCAGCATCAGATGCACGACCGCGCCCAGCGCTCCGACCAACGCAAACATCACAAATCGCACGGAGACGTAGTCGCCGATGAGCTTGTCCAGAATCAGTTCCAGGTACTCCAGGCCGACGATCAGGTCCAGCTTGCTTTGACCATGCTGGCGGAGACGAAAACGGTAGGGAACCTCGCCGATGCGAGGATATCCTTCCGAGGACAAAACGATGTCGAGGAGGATCTTGAATCCGGCGCCGGTGAGACGGTGAGCGATGCGCTCAAAGAAGGTGCGGCGAAGGATGAAGAAGCCGCTCATCGGATCGGTGAGCGCGGCGTGGCGCTGCACGCCACTCACGCGGCGGCCAAGCTGGCTGAGGCGACGGCGCCACTTGGAAAACTCTCCCATACCGCCGCCGGCGAGATTACGCGAGCCGACCACCAGATCCAGATCCTCGCTACGGATGCGCCGGTACATCTCCGGAAGAATGGTTTCGTCGTGCTGAAGATCGGCGTCGATCACGGCGATGAAGGGCGCCGAGGTGGCCAACATGCCTTCAATGCATGCCGAGGAGAGGCCGCGGCGGCCAATGCGATGGAGTACCCGGAGATTGTCCTGGGTGCGGCTGAGCCGCCGGGCAAGGGCAGCGGTGCCATCGGGCGAGTCGTCATCGACCACGATGACCTCGTAGCAGATGCCGTGGAACGCGTTGCGCAGCCGCTCCAGCAGCAGCCCGAGGTTCTCGCGTTCGTCCAGCGTCGGAACTACTAGATCG
>JAKART010000464.1 GCA_021819255.1 Acidobacteriota bacterium | reverse complement strand
GACGGTGTACAAGCTGGCGGAGATCGAGACGCTGAACGGAACGATCCGGATGAGCGAAACCTCCTACCCCAAGCCCGGGAGCAGCCCGGCTGTGCGGGCCGCGGAGGCCGGCAAGCTGGGAAGGGTCTACATGGACTGGTCGCCGATGCCGCTTGTGCAGGTGATCCGGCCGAACGCCGGATCTCTGAGCGCCGGCTCAGGCTCGGCGGAACTGCGTGGCCCGGATGCGGTGGCCACCGTGGTCACCTTTCGCGATCCCCGCTTCATGGGCTCCGGCTTTGGCCAGTCCGTAACCTCCGGCGAAGGCTCTGGAGCCGAGGGGATCGAGGCCGAGAGGACGCCGTTGATGGGCGTGGTCGAGCTGGACGCCGGCAATCATGTGCTCCGGGAGAGCCTGGACGGCCGGCCAGAGAGGTAGGGCGCCGGCGGCCTGCCTGGAGGATGGTGGGGGACGGTGGGGGATGGGCAAGAGCCCGGCGACGCTGACATTTCGCGCGAGTCTGGTTTGGAGCATGATTCGCTCAGCCTGGAGGGCAAAGGTCGCTTGCGGGGCGGCGAGCGTTCAGGCTGCAACCGGCGTTCAGGCTGCAAGTTCAGGCTACAATAGGAGGCGCAGCGGCAGCCTCGCCGCCGACTTGAACCGCGAAGGCCTGTTGACCATGGTCGCCACTCTCACTCTCGTGCTCGCCGCACTCAGCCGCCTTCTTCCCCACTTCTTCCATAGTCTGCCCTTCAACTTTACCGCGGTAGGCGCAGGGCTTCTGTTCTTCGGTTCTCGCATGGCGCGACGGCAGGCGGTGCTTGCCGTGGCGGTGATGGGGTTGATGGATGTGATTCTCACCACCCGGATTTATGGGTATCCGTTCCATGGGAGCGCGTACCTGGCCACCTGGGCCTGGTACGGGGCGGTCTGTCTTCTGGGCAGCACGCTGCTGCGGAAGACAACGGTGCTGCGCGTCTCCTGCGGGGTTTTGGCCTCCGCCACCAGCTTCTTCCTGCTGAGCAACTTCATGGTCTGGGCGGGCAGAGGGGATCTGGTGATGTATCCGCATACGCTGAGCGGCCTGGTGGCCTGCTACGCCGCTGCGCTGCCATTCTATGGGAATGACCTGCTGTCCACGGGCCTGTTCGCCGCCGTCTTCTTTGGGCTTCCGGTCCTGGTTGCTCGGCTGGCGGAGATGAGGCATTCGGCGCATCAGCCCGTGGCGTAAGCTCAGCCCGGCCAGAACCCCCGCCCGGTCTTCAGGGTTCGGTGGTGGTCTCTTCTTCCTCAATGGGCAGGGTGACTCCCTTGCGGCTGTCAAAGACCCTGCGAACGATGTAAAAGATCAGCCCGGCGACGGCGGCCGCGGCCAGACCCATGACGACGTCATGATGGTCCCGGCCCAGGTCGCGCAGGGTGTGAATCAGCGTGGGACCGAACCACAAGGTGAGCAGGGAGCAGGCCAGGAACTGAAGGAACTTGCCGCAGAAGATAGCCAGCAGAAAGAGCGCGGGCCGCATCTCAAAGACTCCGGCGGAGAACTCGAAGAGCTTGAGCGGGGTAGGCGGTGGAAGCATCGCCGGGATCATGATGGCCAGAAACTCCTGGCGCTCGAAGCGATCCCGGATGTTCTCGTAACGTTGGCGGTTGATGCGCTTGAGCAGGAAGAACTCGCCCCCGGCACGGCCGATGAGGAAGGGAGCCAGCGAACCCAGAGTGGAGGCGGCGGCAGCCATCAGGCTGTAGGCCAGAAACAGGCGATGATTGGCGGCCACATACCCGATGACAACGCCGTCCATGGAGACGGGGATGGGGAAGAGCGCGGAGTCGATCAACGCCAGACCACCGACACCCCAGATGCCCAGAGGCTTCAGGACGGTCAGCAGGACGGTGGAGAGCTTATGCAGAAGAGCGATGGGTGCAAGTTTCACTGAATCTCTATTTTAATCCCAGCCGCAAACCATCTCCGCCCAAGCAAGCTCTGCCCGCTTGGCCAAACGCCTGAGCGCCGCGAATCGGAAGGAGCAACTCTTCCCCAAGGCCGATGCGCTGGACTCAAGCTGCGGGGGGGCTGTGGCCGGTCAGGAGCGAGAGGGGTCCGGCAGGGCCGAGATTGCCTTGAATCCGAGATCGCCGTAAATCCGAGATTTACAGCCTGCGCGGGGAGCGCAGCCACAGGCCGTGCAGGGCGTTTTCCAGGGGGGACTCTGGGATCGGAGGAGCGCCTTGGGGCGGGTTGGGCCGCTTCTGCTGCTACTCGGACGCGAGGGGAGAGCCTTCGGCTGGATGTTCCGTTTTTCCGGCGACAAGATCCAAGGCATGCGGCAGGAGCGGGAGGACGGCGCACAGTGAGTCCCGGGCTCCTGCGGGACTGCCGGGAAGGTTGAGCACCAGAGCGCCGCGCGTCTGATCTGCCGGAGCCGGGGTTCCCGGCGCCGAATCGACGATGCCGCAGACGCCGCGGCTGAGGGTGGCGTAGGGGGTGCGGAGCGCTCCCTGCCGGCGGATGAGTTCGGCCAGTCCGGGGACCAAGATCG
>JAKART010000463.1 GCA_021819255.1 Acidobacteriota bacterium | reverse complement strand
GCGGCTTCCAGGTCCTTGGCTTTCCAGCCAACGACTTCGCCGGCCAGGAGCCGGGGACCAACCAGGAGATCGCCAAGTTCTGCTCCACGGAGTATCCGGTCACCTTTCCCCTGTTCTCCAAGATCGCCGTCACCGGTCCGGCCAAACACGATCTGTACGCCGCTCTGATCGCTGCGGCGCCCGAACACACCCCCCACGGCCCCTGGCGGGAGAAGCTCACCGGCTTTGCCGCCAAGAACGGCTTCCCTCCGCCCAACGAGCTTCCGGAGCTGCTCTGGAACTTTGAAAAGTTCCTTATCGGCCGTGACGGCAACGTCCTGGCCCGCTTCGCGCCGGACACACCTCCAGATGACATCAAAATCACATCGGCCATGGAGAAGGCGCTCGCCGCCTCGTAGGCAAAGTTCGGCCTGAGCTTCCGGGGAGCCCGGAATCTTCCCAACGCCTTGGGCTGCTCGTCACGCACAGCCGCCGCTGTCCGGAAGTTGCGCGTGACAAGCAGCCCCTTGCAGCACGACCCTTGTTCTTCTCAATCAGCCATCGAGGAGCATCTCCCCCAAAGGAAGACGCCCCTCGCTGGCGAGGCTCCCTCCGGCAACGGAAGGACGGGGGCGAAAGACCACATCCCCTCAAAAAAGCCTCGCTTCAGAAGCCTGTTCTTTCCGGGACCTTGCGACTTCAATCCGCCCTTGAACGTCTCTTGACCAAGGTTGCTTCCCACCAAAATCTTCAACACGGAAAGGTTCCCATGCAGCTCAAGCCATTGCTTTTCGTCGTTGCAATTGCGCTGACCCATTCAGCCTTCGGCCAGACCACAGGAGCCTCCTCGTCCGCCACGGCAGGGCAGACGCCGATCCGCATCACAGCGGATCTCACCGGAGCTCCGCGCAAGCTGTATCAAGCCGAGATCGATCTCCCCGTGAAGCCGGGACCGGCCACCTTCATCACGCCGGAGTGGATTCCCGGAGACCACGCACCCAATGGCCCGGTAGCGGACATCACGGGCGTCGTCTTCACGGCCAATGGCAAAACCCTCCCCTGGCGCCGCGACTATCAGAACCTCTACGAGTTTCACGTCGACATCCCGCAAGGGATCACCACGCTCCATGCCCATCTGGACTGCATCGTAAAAGCTCGCGCGGACGACAAGATGGCCGTGCTGGAGTGGGAGAAGCTGATGCTCTACCCAGCCAACATCCCGGTCCGTGACATCCCCATCCAGCCCAGCGTGACGGTCCCTGCCGGCTGGGGCATCGGAACCGCACTCACTCCGATCGGCCCCTATGACCCGAACGCCAAAGTGGGCGGCACGACGCATTACGAGGCAACCACCGTCGAGCAGCTCGAAGACTCACCCGTGCTCACCGGAGAGTACTTCCACGAGTTTCCTTTGGCTCCGGAGATCTCGCCCAAACACTACATCGATGTCGCCTCGGACAACCCGGATGACTCCAATCTTCGCCCCCAGCTCCTCTACGAGATCTCGAACCTGGTACGCGAGGCTACGGCGGCCTACGGCTGCCACCACTACTACGTCTACCACTTCCTGCTCACCCTCTCGAACTACGCAGGCGGAGAGGGACTTGAGCATGGCCAGTCCTCAGATAACGGCACAGGCGAAAAGGCCTTCGCCACGCAGCAGGGCCAACTGGCGGACGCGGACCTTCTACCCCACGAGTTCACCCACTCCTGGAACGGCAAGTATCGCCGCCCTTACAACCTCTATCAGCCCACCTTCGCCCTCATGCAGCAGGGATCGCTTCTCTGGGTGTATGAGGGGATGACGCAGTATCTGGGCAACGTATTGGCAGCGCGCTCCGGCCTGAAGTCGCAGGCCGGCTACCGCGACCTGCTGGCCGCCTCGGCCGCGCAGATGGATTACAAATCCGGGCGTGACTGGCGGCCAACCCTGGACACGGCCGTTGCCTCCAGCGTGCTGCGTTCAGACGGCCAAGCGTGGTCCAACTGGCGGCGCGGTCAGGACTACTACCAGGAGGGTGAACTCTTCTGGCTGGATGCCGACACCAAGATCCGAAAGCTCACCAATGACCAGAAGTCGCTGACCGACTTCCTGCGCATCTTCCTCGGCAAGGGAGGCAACACCGGCCCGTTGATTGTTCCCTACACCCGCGCCGAGCTCGTCGCCGATCTCAACCAGGTGGTTCCCTACGACTGGGCAAAGTTCATCCATGATCGCATCGATCTGATCCATCCCCACGCCGACCTGGATGGCATCACTCGCGGCGGCTACAAGCTCGTCTATCAGGACCACCCCACTCCCGGCATGGCTGCCATGATGCGCGCCTTCAGCCGCCGCTTCGCTCCCGGACCCTTTGTCTGGTACTCCCTGGGGCTGCGGCTCGGCGATGATGGAACCGTTGCTGACGTGCGCTGGGGCAGCCCCGCGGACAAAGCCGGATTGGCGCCGGGCCAGAAACTGATCGCCGTCAACGGCATCGTCTTCTCCGGCGACGCTCTGCACCAGGCCATCGTTGCCGCTCAAACCGGCAGAGATCCCATCCACTTCCTGAT
>JAKART010000026.1 GCA_021819255.1 Acidobacteriota bacterium | reverse complement strand
GCACCAACTCCTCCCGCCATCTTCGGATCGCCTTCTCCATCTGGCTTGCGGAACACACGCCTGAGCACCTACAGCTTAGGCCCTCCTCAGCGGGCCGGGCAACTGGTTAGTTACCGCTGTAGTACTAAGGAAGGCCTTTTGGATGGTATGGAGAGGTGGAAAGCCGGTACGGGAAAGACCGCCGCGCGAAATGGAAGAGGCGGAAGGGGTAGCGTGGCAATCTGAAGAAATGTTTTCCCTATTGCATTTCAGCGATGGTATAGTTCCGGACAGCATTTCACCCCCCCCTCGGAGGTCTCTCGATGAAGCTCACGCTCCCGCGCGATCTGCGTAGTACTGCGCAACCCACTGCCCATTGTGAGGACACCTTGCTGCAGGATTCGGCAGGGATTTTGCGCCCTGTGAACGTCGCGCAATCGGCAAGAAAGCTCCCCGCCCATCGCTGGCTGCGCGCGGTTATCCGCGCGCTCGCTCTTGTCATGGCGTTGACCTCTGCTGCCCGTGTCACGTTTGCCCAGGTCAGCATGCCCACCATTTCGCCAGGGACCACGACGATCTCGGGAAGCACGCAGGTCTATCTGGAAGATACAACGCCGGGAACCACCATCATCTACACGCTGGATAACACCAGGCCCTCGCTCACCAATGGGAGCACCTGCGCCCCCAGCTCTGTGGTTCCCTGCTTTACGCTACTGGGCGGGACCACCGTGAAGGCGCTCGCAGAAGACTCCAGCGGGAATCTCTCGGCGGTCTTCGCCCACACCTACACAGCGCCGGCATCCAGCAATGCCTGCACCGGCTGGAACTCTCAGAGTGTCTACGCCGCTAGCGATTTCGAGGCTCATCAAGCTGACATCAGCAGCAAGGGCGCATCCCTCGGCGTCGACTGTAACGGCGGCGGTTACGTGAGCTACTTGAACACGGGCTACGGCAGCTTTGGGAATCTGATCGCGTTCCCCTACGGCCGCGGTTTTCAGCCCTCCATCCGTGACAACCTTCACAGCGGCTTTTACAATCCCACCCAGGCCGGTATCACCGATGGAGACGGAACTCCAATCACGCTGTCGCTGACGGATTCGCCAGATGGCTCCGGTGGAAGAATCAACGTTATTTCCCACAGAATGGGGCTGTACTTGAATGCCGGCTTCTGCTTCTTTCCACTCAGTTACTACTCCCCCAATGACCCGAACGTCCAACCGTACTGCGACAACAGTATTGTGACGGATGGCATCTGGGACCAGGAAAAGTCTGCCGGTCTCACCGCCGCGCAGCAGATCAACAGTGAATTTGCACTGAAGGGCTTTTATCAGGATGCGAGCAACCTGGGCAACAACAGCGCCTCCATCTTCGAGTACAACTTCAGCATGACTTATCTGGGAAATCCGGGAGCCCCCGGCAACCCCGGCGCGACCACGTGGCTGACTCCCCAGACCAGCAGCAACTATAGTCCCATTTACAAGTTTGGCCCCTTGGCCACGTACAGCAAGAATGGAGTGGAAACCCCGGTGCTCGACACCGCGTATGAGGGTCCCAGTTACGAGATTCCCGCCTACACCAACGTCTCCGACCCGGGCTCCTTGACTTCTGTAACCCCTCAGGACACCGATTTGGTGACGGCTCAGGTAGCTACCGGCATGCGTCTGCAGCTTACCGGCGGCTACACCAGCTATCTGATACTGAATGCAACCTGCACGGGATGGAACGCTCCACAGTCTCTCAATCTCTCCAAGAGCGCCACCTCGTACCAGGCAAACATCTTCCCGGCAGGATCCTGGCCTTGCGGATCCGTCATTGCCTTTGAGGATCCGAATGCGCCCAGTGCGCCGATGATCGCCATGTATTATCCGCAGACAGACCCGGTCAACAAGGATCAGGTGACGGAAACAAACGTGTCCAACGGCGAGAGCATCAGCCTCGACGGGCGAGTCCAGGCGTTCATGATTGCCAGCACATGGATTCAACCGACGGTTCCAACCCGATCGGTCAACGGAATCGAATTCGACAATCAGTTCACTGAGATACTTCCACTTCTTCGAGTCAAAGGCCTGCTCGCTCCGAATCATGCGGGGGCGAACATTGATGAGAGCGTCAACACGGACATTTATGTGCTGGTGGGATCACCCGCACAGGTCCTCGCCGCCCTCCAGAACATGAATGCCAACCAAGGATGGAGTTGGTGACAAACCGGGATGATGCGGTCCCGACAATCCCGGCCTGGGCTTCCGAGACTGCACCGCCCGATTGACGACACTCTTTGGGTTTTGTCTCGGACGTTGTTGAGCCTCGACGCAGGCAGACTTCGGTAGCATGTACTATGAGGCTGATCCGGTCGAAATAGCCTGCAAGCAGGAAGCCGAACGGGCCGCAGGTGTCGCGGGGCCCTCCCGTTGCCCGGGCGCGGACAGCCGGTTGGAGGCAGGATGCAGAGTTTGAAGGAAGAGCGGGCCGGCTCGCCCTCCCGTGGCGACCCTCGGTTCATGCGCCAGGCCATCGCCCTGGCTGCCGGGAACGTTGCCGATGGGCTTGGCGGCCCGTTCGGGGCCTTGGTGGTCAGGGACGGCCAGGTGATTGCCACGGGGGTCAATCAGGTGACCGCCGCCCTGGATCCAACGGCTCATGCCGAGGTGACGGTGATTCGCTCTGCTTGCCGCCGCTTGGGCGCCTTCAGGTTGGAAGGATGCGACCTTTACACCAGCTGCGAGCCCTGCCCGATGTGTCTGGCCGCCATCTACTGGGCGCGTTGCCGCTCCGTCTTCTACGGCAACACAGCGGAGGATGCCGCTCGGGCCGGATTTGATGATTCGTTCCTTTATCAGGAAATCAGAAGATCCATCTCCGAACGCAGCCTGCCGATGGTGCAGATGCTGGCGGAGGAGGCACAGGCCAGCTTTGTGGCCTGGCGCGAAGCGCCCGGCAAAGTCCTGTATTAGCGCAAGGCGCCCGGCAGAGCGCCGGGTTCGCCGTGGGCGCGCTGCAGAAAGTGGTACACGACAGGGGCAGGGATAGCCCGTTGGAGGAAGTCACCGTGAGAGTTGGTCTGCTCGGCTTTGGAACCGTGGGAAGTTCGTTTGCGGAGGTGCTCGCGGCGCAACCCGGGAGCGGCGTGCGAATCACACGCATCTTCAACCGTGGCGTTGGGCGCAAGCGGAGCCAGGAGAAGGCGCGGTTTGTACCCGCGGAGGCGGTGTGGACCGAGCATGTGGAGGAAGTGCTGGAAGCTGCGGATGTGGACGTTGTGGTGGAGTTGCTGGGCGGCCTGGACCCGGCCGAGCGCTGGCTGCAAGCCGCGCTTCTGGCGGGGCGGCACGTGGTGACGGCGAATAAGCAACTCATCGCCTATCGTGGGGCGGCTCTGTTTGCGCTGGCTGCGGAAAAGGGCGTTCAACTGCTCTATGGAGCGGCGGTGGCCGGAGGCGTGCCGGTGATCCCTGGGGTGGCCCAAGGGCTCAGCGGCGACCGGTTGACCCGAATCAGCGGCATCCTCAATGGAACCTGCAACTTCATCCTGAGTTCCATGGAGAGCGGGGCGGAGTATCAAGAGGCGCTCGGCCGGGCGCTGGCGGCCGGGTATGCGGAGGCTGATCCATCGGCGGATGTGGACGGCTTCGATGCTCGGGCCAAGCTTTGCATCCTGGCCCGGCTGGCGCTCCACGCGGAGATCGATCCGGAGGAGATTCCCGCCCAGACCATCGCCACCATCTCGGCGGTTGACTTCTCCTATGCTCAGGAGCTGGGATGCACGCTGCGCCAGGTGAGCCGGGCAGAGTTGGTGGATGGCATGGTGAGCGCCGGCGTGGGGCCGATGCTGGTGCCCAGGTCCTCTCCCATCGCCTGGTCGCACGGGACGCGGAACATGGTGGTGACCAGCGGCTTTTTCGGCGGCGATGTGGTCTTCAGCGGGCATGGCGCGGGCGGCCATCCCACCGCGGTTGCGGTGCTCAGCGACGTGCGGGCGATTGTCGAAAACAGCGTCCAGGTGCGCCTGCCGGCTCGCCGGAGGAAGGTGGTGGGCGATGTTCTGGCGCCGCACTATCTGCGCTTTGTAGTTGCCGACGAGCCGGGCATCGTCGCGGCGATCGCTGCAGTGCTGGCGCGGCACCAGGTGAATATTGACTCGTTGCTGCAGCACCGGGGGCACCCGGCGGCCCGCCTGCCGTTCGTGATCACCACGGAACCGTGTCTCAGCTCTACGGTCACGCGCGCCATAGCGGAGATGGCGGCGATGGCGTTTATGGTTCAACCGCCGCTGTGCCTGCAAATGCTGGTGGCGGACGATCCGGAGACGGTTTAAACAGCCTCCGCGCGGTGTCAGCGGCACAGCCCCGTCTGCCGTTTGCTGGACGCGAGGATCTGGCTTGGCCAAGGTGAGGGGTCAATACTTGGGTAAAGTCTTGTCGATGCGATCAGCCCAGTCCACGATGCCGCCGGCCAGGTTGGAGACGTTGGGGAAGCCGTTCGCTTTCAAGATTAAGGCAGCGCGCTGAGACCGGATTCCGGACTTGCAGTAGACCACAATCTCGGCGGTCTTGGGGAAGGTCAGGCGGTGCAGGTTGCTCTCGAGTTCTCCAAGCGGGATCAGCGGCGCCCCCATGTTCACGATGGCATACTCATGGGGTTCGCGGACATCCAGGATGAAGGGTGTGGCGCCTGCGTCCATGCGGGCCTTCAACTGCTCCACGGAGATCTGGGGTATGCCATCCACCAGGGGCGGATCGGCTGCCGAGTCACGCGAAGGAGTTGGCAGGGATCCACTCTCGGTGGCTCTGGGGACGCCGCAGAACTGGTCGTAGTCGATCAGCTCTCGAATCTGGCGGGTACCGCAGACCGGGCAATCGGGATCCTTGCGCAGCTTCATGGTGCGGAAGTGCATCCCCAGCGCATCCACCAGCAGAAGGCGTCCGACGAGCGGTTCCCCGATGCCGAGAATCAGCTTGATGACCTCCGTAGCCTGGATGACGCCCACCAGGCCGGGCAGGATCCCCAGCACACCGCCTTCCGCGCAGGAGGGGACCAGGCCGGGCGGTGGGGGTTCGGGATACAGGCAGCGGTAGCAGGGGCCGTCCTCGGTGGCGAAGACGGAGGCCTGACCCTCGAAGCGGAAGATGCTTCCGTAGGCGTTGGGCTTGCCGCTCAGCACGCAGGCATCGTTGACCAGATAGCGAGTCTGGAAGTTGTCCGTGCCATCGGCGATGATGTCGTAGTCCTTGAAGATCTCCAGCGCATTGGAGCTGGTGAGCATCGTATTGTGCTTGATGATGTTGGTGTTCTGGTTCAGGCTCTTGAGCATCAACTCGGCGGAGTCCACTTTGAGCCGACCGACGGTCGCCTCGGAGTGGATCACCTGG
This sequence comes from Acidobacteriota bacterium, assembly GCA_021819255.1. Lineage (GTDB taxonomy): Bacteria > Acidobacteriota > Terriglobia > Terriglobales > Acidobacteriaceae > Granulicella. The sequence goes on along the minus strand of JAKART010000026.1, from coordinate 7,019 downwards.
CGCTGCAGGTTGCTCTGTTCCACCACGTCGAAGTCCACCAGGCCGATGGTTCCGACCCCGGCAGCGGTCAGGTAGAGGGCCAGAGGAGCGCCCAGACCACCGGTGCCGACGCAGAGAACACGCGCGGCCTTTAATTTCTTCTGGCCCTCCATGCCCACTTCGGGCAGGATGAGATGGCGAGAGTAACGGGAGATCTCTTCGTTGCTCAGCGAGGGGAACGTGGGCTGGTCAAAAGTAGCTGACATAAGCTTATCCTGAGATAGACTTCACATCGGGTTAGACGCGCCAGGGTGGAGCACGGACTCGGTCCGCCGGCGTCGGCGGCGTGTCGCAAGGCCAGTTTGAGGGCCTGTTGAAACCGCTCGCGCCGTTCGTTGAGAAGCTGCTGGGGAAGGTCGGGATCCACGGCCAGAGTCATATTGACGTAGAGCGGCGGCGGCTCGACCACGGTGATGATGCGCAGGCTGGCGCCCAGGGCGGCGGCGGGGAGAAGGCTGTTGCCGGGCGTGTTCGGAGGAGCTGGATTGGTCGTAAGCGATTGCGATCTTTTTGTACATGACGTGTCTCCCTAATCAGGGTCGGAGCGAGGTTCAGAGGACGGTACCACGATGGATTGCGGGCGGAAGGCCTTGTCTTCCTCGCGGGTCCCGGTCAGCAGGAAGCTATGGGTGACCGTAGCGCGCCCCTGCTCAACGGCGGTGATGACGTAAGCGCAGCCCAGCCAATGAGCCTCCGCGAAGTCCGTCGCGGACCACTGGGCGGGGTGATCGGGGTGGGAGTGGTAGAAGCCGACAATCTCCAGGCCGGCCTTGCGTCCCTCGCGCTGGGCGGAGATCAGCTCCTGGGGAGCGATGCCATAGCGGTTATGAGCGCTGTCAGTACGGGTGTTGCCGGCGCGCACCAGACGGAGGACGGTGATGGCGCCGCCGTCTGCTCTGCCCAGCAGAATGCCGCAGCACTCCTCGGGGTAGGTTTCTTCGCCATGGGTGCGGAGATCGCGATAGAGGAGATGAGAGAGGTTCAGGGTCATGGTTCGGATTCTTCCCCGCGGAGCTTCGAGATTGCGGGCGGAACTGCGCCAGATCCATCTCCAGCCGCCGCCGTCGGCAGAGATCCCGGAGCGGGTGATGCGCGGCTCTCCATTCTGCCCTGGCGCTCCCTGCCTTCAGGTTCTGGCAACTCGTTGAAAATCGCACAATTGCCGCGTCACGTTCCGATCCCGCGCCGCACCTACGAAATGTACTCCGGCGCAATCGACGGACGACCCGAAGCGGCATGCAGCGCGTCGAACTCCGGGACCAGCGTCCGCAACACCGCATCGGTCAGCTCACGCACCGACCGCAGCGGATGATTCTGTGGCACTCGTTGCTCCAAGGAAACGCAGCTGAACATGCCGTCCTGAATCCGCTCATCTCGCTCACATGCGCATTGGATTATCGTCGCGCTTCGTACTGAAACCAATCAAAGTCGGCAGGGGTGGTGCACTTCACTCCATTGCCGCTGGAGTACATGCCGAAGTACGCACCGCTCCAAACGGCTGCGACCTCGCTTGAGATGAGGCGCTCCAACCCAGTGCCAAGGAGCTTCCAATCACCTTTGGCGCCGGCATAGTAAAAACTGTATTTCTGCGGGTCGGAGTCGATGCGCAAGCGTAGCGGGCCCGGCGGAGTTGGAGATTGTGCCGCAACTTGCGAGATGTCCCCGGCTTGCTTGCGGAGCATGACCACGCGCCGGCCGCCCCGAGTCGTAACCAATATCTCATAGTGGTAGGTGGGCGACATAAGAACCGCTAGCCCGGCCTCCTGGTTGTCTGACTTGGGGTTGAACTCCACTTGCGTCTCGGCGCTGCTTGTCCACCCTGTTTGCCGCCGGCCGACAAACGCCGTAGCGGCGCTGAACGATAGCAGTGATTCCTGGCCGTGCAGGCGCAGAAACCCTGGCCGCTCGGTCAATGACCACGTCCCGAATCCAAGTGGCCCGATCGTGTTCCACTCATCACCAAGTTTGGCGGAGTCGAAGTCGTCGCGAGATGGACGCTGTAACCATGGATGCGGTACCGGCACAGGCGCGTTTACCTGCAACTGGTCGATGTCTTGTTGCTGGACGGACGGCCAGCCGTTCTTCCACTGCATCGGGTAAAGAAAGGTCTCACGCCCCAGGCTGAAGCTATTGTAGTTCGGATGGCGCGTTCCGAGACACACGATCCACCACTTGCCCTCCGGTGTATCGGTCCAGTCGCAGTGGCCAACCGACAACACCGGGTAATTCCACGAGACTCGCTGGGAAACGAAAGGATTGTCGGGATCCGGCGTGAATGGCCCCCAAGGACTCTTGCTGCGGCCCACAGTCTCCATGTGCAGGAAGCGCGAGCCACCCTCTGCCTGAACCAGATAATACAAGCCATTGACTTTATAGAGATGCGGACCTTCGGCATCACCCGACACCATACCTCCCGATATTTTGCGAAGCGGTGATATCAGCTTGCCGTTACTGACATTGATGGTAGACTGCACGATCCCCTTCCTCGCACCCGGGCCGCGCCGCGTGTAATACGCTGTGCCGTCACCATCGAAGAAGAGGCTACCATCGAACATGCCAACATCGATTTTGATTGGATCCGACCAAGGCCCGGCAGGATTCCGTGCGGTGACGTAGAAGTTACCGCCACCACGTACATCTGTCGTGATCAGATAAAAAATGCCATCGTGATAGCGAAGCGTCGCGGCGTAGGTAGATGGATGTTGGCTGAGCTTTGTAAACTGCGAGGGCCGTGACAGTGCGTATCCGATCCGCTGCCAGTGCACCAGGTCCAGGCTGTGATAAATGGGGCAGCTCGGAAAGTACTCGAAGCTGCTCGTGGCAAGGTAATAGTCATGTCCCACCCGCACAATCGAAGGGTCAGGGTTCATGCCGCGCAATACCGGGTTCTCATACTGGGAGTATGCAGGGCTGGCTCGCCCAAACCATACCATGAGGAGAACAAGAGCCATCCTGAGAGAGTTTTTCGTTTTCATCTGAGATACCCGAGTCGGAGATAAGCCGCGAAAGAGATGCTAAATACCCAAGTTTTGATGGACCCCAACATAAGGACGCCATTTCATCCACAATCGCCAGGCTGCAGCGGCTCGGCAGCCTGGCGATTGTCGCGACCAAAAGTGCAAATGCTGGAGCTGCTCCGCTCCCAGTGGGAGAGAAACCAAAACACCACCTTCTGCCATCAGACTTAATGCTAATCCTATCCAATGACATAAAGCTCTTTCTGGATCCAACCAACTTCAGACTCGGAGCACGAGATCAACATTTAGGGCCAGCGATACTGCGTAGCCTGAGTTGTGAACTCCTGCAGTAACTCATTGCCTCCGTCTTGAGGGCATCCTGAGGAATTTGGGTCAACCACGTTGTAGTTGGGGGTGTTGCCGGGATAGGCGTAACTATTGACGAGATAGCCACTAGTCCAATAGGGCGCATCCCATGCATAGCCGACCATCCCTATAGAGTGACCAGGTAGATAGCTCTGGAGGAACTCGTCTGTGATGGCTTGATTGGGATCGCTCCTGCATCCAAAGGCTTCATTCCACTCTGTGACGATCACTGCATGGCCGCTTTGCTCAAATTCACCAAACAAGGTGTCCCAGAAATTCATGCTTGCGCTTACGCTGCCCTTGACATAATCGTAAGGGTGAACCGTGTAGGCCAAGTTGGACGGCATTCCGCTCGGGACAACGAAGCCGGCGAATGTACCTGCGGACCGATCACCATCGATCACCAGAACGTTGTTGGGGGCAAGCCTTCGCACGTATTGAGCCAACGGCAACATACCTTGATTAGGCTCAGTCCCGCAGCCGGTAGCCCAATCTGTCCAATTGGCCTCTGGGTACGGTAGCCCGGTATTGCATGCCGTACTCGTGTTGGGCTCATTGAATATTTCTAAAAGAATGCCTTTGTCGCTCGCAATAGGGCGTAACGCAGTGCCGTGATCACTCGGAGGGCCGCTGGGTCTCGAGTTCAGAAGCTGTGCCCAGGAATGTTGCGTATGAACGTCCGGGAGTCTCTGGAGCGCTCCGTTCTCATAGGGGGTGCAGCCGTAGGTCTCGCTTTGCATGGCAATGAACACGATGAGTCCGGCAGCGCGCGCCTGAGCAATCGCGCTTCGCACCATGTCGGTATAGGCCGAGAGGCCGTTTTCATATTCGTATTCCAGTGCTCCCTGGCTTACCTGCAGGCGCACGCTATTGGCGTGCCAATCCTGGACCATGGCCTGGAAGGATGCGTTGTAGCGCAGTCCAGGTAATGGAGACGCGATAAGAGCTGTCTGAGTCTCCTGCAACACATCCCCTATCCTTGAACCTGGCTTTACTCCAGGTCCTACGCACAATTTGCTGGCGTACTGGGTCGGATAGACCACACCGATTGAAGTGAATCCTCTGGGAAGGAACGATTGGTTGGTTCCTAACACGACCAAGTGCCCTGATACAACAGCAACTCCGGCCCTGCTGGCTGTTGATCTTGAATAATTGATTGGGGTGGCGCAATCTCCACTCGCGACGCATATCGCGAAAATGGATGTGAACAGTATAGATATTGTGATTCTGACCAATGGCTTCACGGGGGCATTCCCTCCAAATGATAATTTCGCTGCAGTATTCAGAGACGACACAACACGTGAGCTTCCGATGTCAAAGCCGATCCGGAAACAGGGCCATTGTATTCGTTTACAGGCGACATTTCTCTCAGCGACTTCTAAAGTAGACTCGTCCAGCGTTCAGTCCGCCAGAGCCACTAAGATTGACGCACTTGCGTAGCCGTCAAGGTAAATGTTGCGTTGCAAGACCCGTTTTTACGTCTCCGCCGTAAAGTAAACTCCGGCTTGTTCTGCTTTGTCAAGACTGTTCCAAAAGGCTCTTCCCCAAGAGTCAAGGCTCTGACAGGTGAATCTTTGACAGTACAATCCACTGAGAGGTATTTATCCGTGACGCACTTTAAGCTGTTCGGTTTCAACGCGCGCAGTCTGCTCGGTATGGTTCTTGTGGCGGCTGCCGGTGGCCAGTGCGGTGCAAGGGCAGAGAACCCGGGCCATCTCCTCCTCGAACTAAAAAGCCCCGTTATCCTCAAGGGAGATGGGCATACGGCATTTCGCGATCCACTTCTGGCCTATAACAACGGCAGGTTTTATCTCTTTTACAGCTACGTGCGAGAAGAGGAGGATCATCTTATTTATTGGTACGTGGGCGAGAGCACTTCGCGCGATTTGCAGCACTGGAGCAAGCCGCGCGTTCTCACGCCGAAAGGTCAGAATCTCAACTATGCGAGCCCGGGAAGCCTGACGCGGGTTGGCGGAGAATGGGTTCTGTGTTTCGATAGTTACCCCATTGTTGGGATGCATCGCGGCGATCCATTGCGCTTTGCGCGTGGAGGCTCCCACCTCTTTCTGAGCCGGAGCAGGGATCTAACGCATTGGAGTGCACCGGAGGTCATTCGGATCGACGGTCCTGAGGTAAGCCCCAAACAGATGGCAAACCAGATCGATCCCTTCATCTTTCCCGATAAGGACGTGAAAGGAAAATGGTGGTGCTTCTATAAGGAGGGTGGTGCAATCCACTCTGCGTGGTCGATGGATCTTAAGACCTGGACTCCCCAAGAGGGGACGATTGTAAGGGGCGAGAATCCCGATGTGCTGGTGCAGAAGAGCGGGTATGTCCTCTTTTATGCGCCCCAAAATGGCATCGGTGTTCTGCGTTCCTCTAACCTGAAGACGTGGCGGAGGGATGGGCAGACGATCACGCTTGGCCAGCAGCATTGGCCGTGGGCGGAAACACGCCTGACGGCAGGATATGTTGCGGATCTTCGAAAGGTGCCGGGGGTGGGAGCCTATGTTCTGGTGTGTCACAGCATGGGGCCCGGCAAACAAAAGACGGATGCCAACACCAACGCGAACTGCAGCATCGTGATCGCATGGAGCGACGATCTGAAAGTGTGGCACTGGCCTGGAGAGTCAGAGGACGCTTCGACCACCGCGCCGTAAGAAATGGTTCATGGCTCCGTCCATGGATCCTCTGGTTGTGAAGTTTCAAGAGGTAGTTCGTTCGATCCGCCTGCAAGAGGCTGGTTGTGCCACGAAGCAGCAACGTCTTGCCATCGCAGCCGCGATCGATTGTCCTAATGCCGCAGCGGTTCAGAGAACGGCTGGCCGCGTCGACGACGGAGAGAATCTCGGCGTTGTCGCTGCGGAACTCCTTGGCCTGGGTCGAGAACAGCTTCTGCTGCACCGGGCACAATCTCGTTGCCATCGGCCTCAGCCGCGGTCATGTCCACCAGCCAATAGCCCGGACACGTCTGGCCCGAGCTACCATCCCAGACCGTCGCCAAATGGTCCATCTTCTGGGCATACTCTTTGCGAATGCCGCTCAGGTCCAGCGCCAGCGTCGTGTCCTCGAAATGCGCCTGCCGGCCATGTCGGCTAACCTAATGGTCAGTTCATCCTCTCACTCAGCCTGATTCAAGTTGCGCGACAAACGCTTCTCGGTGCGGATGAGCGGGACTGCTGCGCCGAGCGTGCGGCCGAGGTTGCTGAGTTTTACCTCCTGGCGGGACCGGATCCCGCAGAGCCACTGCACAGAGCAACTGCGCAACAAACTTGCCGAGCGGTTCGGAAAGACCGCTGCACCTTTGGCCCGAGAACTCCTCAGTTGGGCTTTGCTGCGGAGGTGGACTTTGCAAGCGCTCACGCGGGCCTTCTCCGTGGGAGAAATCTTCCGGACGGAAAATCGCTTGTAGCGCGAATCGCAGCCCGCCCAGTTCCCGAACAGGGCATAGCGCTCATTTTATTGTGTTTACGGTAACAGCTTTGAAATTTGTGAGGTTCTGAAAGAGTTTTCCTTGACAGATCCGCGGCGAGTGGTGCACAATTTGGCTCGTCAATGAATGCGCTTGCATAACGCTCCGAAACCGGCAAAGTCGCTTCGAGACGTGATGAGCAAGCTACCAATCCAGCCTTTGCGCCAAGACAGTGGAATCCAAAG
>JAKART010000462.1 GCA_021819255.1 Acidobacteriota bacterium | reverse complement strand
AGAATATCCAGCCGGGTTGTTGGAGATCTACGATCCTCCCACGGTGCTCTGGGTGCGCGGTGAGATGAAATTGTTGAACCAGCCCGGGATTGCAGTGGTGGGGACGCGGCAACCGTCTCCCTATGGGGTGGGGATGGCAGAGATGTTGAGCCGCGACCTGGCCCGGCGTGGACTCGTCGTGCTGAGCGGCATGGCGCGGGGCGTGGACACCTGCGCCCACAAGGGAGCCCTGGAGGCCGGTGGAGCCACGGTGGCCGTCTGGGGAACGGGGATCGATGTGATCTATCCCAAGGAGAACAAGCGATTGGCGGAGGAGATCGTGGCCAGGGGCGGAGCCATTGTCAGCGAGTTTCCCTTGGGGACGTTTCCGGCTCCGCAGAACTTCCCCATCCGCAACCGGACCCTGAGCGGAATGAGCATAGGCGTTCTGGTGGTGGAGGCGGGTGAGTATTCCGGCACCAGGATCACGGCGCGCTGCGCGCTGGACCAGGGGCGCGATGTGTATGCCGTCCCCGGCAACGTGACCAGCAAGAACGCCTGGGGGCCGAACACGCTCATCAAGCAGGGCGCAAAGCTAACTGCTACATGGGAGGACGTTTGGGAGGATCTGCCCAGCCAGGTGAGGCTGCAACTGGAGGATCGGCTGCAGGCCAGGGCCGGCGAAGGTGAATCCGGACGGGGTGCTGACGCATCCTTGTTCAACGAGACGCCCGGCGCCGCTCCGATGAGTGAGCACGAACGGGCCGTCTTCGAGCAGTTGCGTCAGGATGAACCGTTGCAACTGGATGAGCTGATGGAGCGGCTGGAGTCCAGGCTGGTCTCCGGAGAGGTCTTTACCGCGCTCTTTGAGTTGGAGTTGAGCGGACGCATCCGGCAGTTGCCCGGGAAGAACTATGTACGGTGCTTCTAGGAGTTTGTCGCCGGACAAGGCTTCGGCCCAAAGATGATTCGATTCACGGCGCGCCTCTCCTGGTCCACCTGCTGTTGCGTCGCGCCGGCTGCGTGAAGGGCGTTTTCAACAGAATTTCGGAGCGGGTGTCCTGGTATAGGGTGGATAGATCGGACATGGATGAAAGTTTGGGTGACCCGAGAGCAGCCTCTGTGGGTTAAGAGGGATGTTGGCGCGTCTAAACAGCCAAGCTGGTTTTATTGCCAGATGGTTTTATCGCAAGCCGATAGATCGCCCATCGATTTCGGCGAGAAGTTTGACTTGAACTCGGCAAGACGTGATAGGTTGCATAGGAGTTGGAAGCAGAGTTGGGGCTAAGGGCCCGTATCTCTGGATGGGTGTCAAGGGATGGCAAAGAATCTGGTGATCGTAGAGTCGCCGGCGAAGGCGAAGACGATCGGGAAGTATCTGGGCGGTGACTACGTGGTGGAGGCCTCCGTGGGCCACATCATGGATCTGCCCAAGAACGAGATTGGGGTGGAGCTGAAGCATCGGACCTTTGAGCCGACGCTGATCGTGTCTCCGGGCAAAGAGAAGGTGGTGGATCGGCTGAAGAAGCTGGCGGCGAAGAGCGACTCTGTGTTTTTGGCGGCCGATCCGGATCGGGAGGGGGAAGCAATCGCCGCTCATCTGAAGATGCAACTTTTGCCGGCGATGAAGGACAAGAAGAAGCTGCGCCGGGTGACGTTCAACGAGATTACCAAGAAGGCGGTGAAGTCGGCCTTTGAGCACACGCGCGATGTCGACAAGAACCTGGTGGACGCGCAGCAGACGCGGCGGGTGCTGGACCGGCTGGTGGGGTATCAGATCTCGCCGTTGTTGTGGGACAAGGTGAAGCGCGGCCTGAGCGCGGGTCGAGTGCAGACGGTTGCATTGCGGCTGATCGTGGAGCGCGAACGCGAGATCAATGCGTTTCAGACGGTGGAGTACTGGAACATCGATGCGGTGCTCAAACCGGCGCAAGGGGGGCAGGAGTTTACCGCGCGCATGGTGGGTGTGCGGGGACTGCCGATTCGCGTGCCCAACGGAACGGATGCGGACGGCAAGGAGAGCTTCCTTCCCAATGCCTTGCCGGACAAGGCCGCCGTGGATGAGGTGATGGAGCAACTGGAACGCGCCGCCTGGAAGGTGCGGTCGATCGAGACCAAGGAGCGGCGGCAGAATCCCCGGGCTCCGTTTACCACCAGCCAGTTGCAGCAGCAGGCGGCGGGACGTCTCGGCTTCAATGTACGGCGGACGATGGGTGTGGCGCAGCGGCTGTACGAGGGCGTGGAGTTGGGCAGCGAGGGCACGGTGGGCCTGATTACCTACATGCGAACCGACTCGACCAACATGAGCGCCGACGCGGTGAAGGAGATTCGCGAGTGGGTGGGGAAGAAGTTCGGTGACAGGTATCTGCCGGAGAAGCCCAACACCTACAAGAGCAAAAAGGATGCGCAGGAGGCGCATGAGGCGATCCGCCCGACCAACGTCGGATACGTTCCGGATGAGGTGCGGAGGTACCTCTCCGATGAGCAGTACCGGCTGTACAAGCTGATCTGGGAGCGCGCGGTGACCAGCCAGATGACCGCCGCGGTCTTCGACCAAACC
>JAKART010000025.1 GCA_021819255.1 Acidobacteriota bacterium | reverse complement strand
CCGTCGCCAGTGCGAATCGGCCATTCAGCCAGTAAGCCAGCATGCCTTCGGCGCCGCCCATATTAAAGCGCACGGGGATGGTCTGTCCCGCCTGTCCATTCATGAACATCAAACCGCCGTAAAGATCCCAGCGATTGTCATACTTGGGCCCCGTATAGGGAGCCAGCGCCGCCGCTGTCTCCTCGGACATGGGAGCGGTTCCGGGAGCGGTAGTAGGGTTCTGCGTCTGGCTGGCTGAGGAACTGTTGGATGGGGCGTTCGAACTTTGGGCCAGCGCCTGGAGCCCGCCAAGGCCGGCGGCAGCGGCCAGCACCCATCCAAGGATCATGCTCAACATGGTTATGCAAGCCACCTTGCGGAACTGGCCAGGGGCGGTGTCTGGGGTCTTCGTCATCAATTGCAGCATCTTCCTCGTGGGCGGCGCTCAAGCGAGCAGCGCGTTCGTTTCGGCTTGCGGGCCTGGGTGAATCCGCGATGAGCCTTGTATCTCTCCAAGGATATACTGTCTCGTGCCGGTTCCATCTCTGGATCTCCGCTTTGCGGCCAGATCTTGCCCCGGAATCTCTTCGGCGGCGGGAGGCAAAGCGCGGTGGCGGAAGATGGGAGGAGTCGGCAGGGCAGCGGACATTCCTGGCCAGTCGTGCGACAATGAAATCGTCACCCGCTGCCGAGCTTGTGGGTGACAGCAGGGAGATTCTCGTATGGGCGATCTATTGCAACCATGGCACATCATTCTTCTGGTGGTGCTCGCCGTTCTTCTCTTTGGCGGCAAGAAATTGCCTGAACTGGGCAAGGGCCTCGGAGAAGGTCTGCGTGGCTTCAAGGAAGGCATGAAGGGGATCAACGAGGAGATCAAGGCAGACGCCAAGCCCGCCGAATCGGCGCGCATTGCCCCCCCCAAGGCCGACGAGGCGACAAAGCCGCCGGTGGCGTAGAGCCCGCGGCGGATTGGAGATCCATCGCCAATCCGTGGCCAAGCCAATCGGTGGCCAAGCCAATCGGTAGCCAAGCCAATCGGTAGCCAAGCCAATCGGTAGCCAAGAGGAGAGCCTTGGCTGAGACGAGATCAAGAGCTTCCGAGTCATCCACGAGTCATCCACGAGTCATCCAATGGCCCTCTGGGGCTGCCATTCGCAGGCTGCCTGCGAATGGCTCGTTCCCCAAACTCTGATCTCTCCCTCCGCCGCCCGCGGCTGGAGGTTGCGTGTGCCCGGCCTTGGGCGAGCTTCCTGAATGGGCGAATCGCGAGGATCCCGAATTCCGAGCATCCCGGATTCCCAGGATGCCGGATTCCCAGGATGCCGGATTCCCAGGATGCCGGATTCCCAGGATCCCGAGTTCCGAGGATGCCGGATTCCCAGGATCCCGAATTCCCAGGATCCCGGATTCCCAGGATGCCGGACTCGGCATGAAGAGGATCCCGTACTCAAAATCAATCTGTCCCTGCTCCTGAGCCGGCGACGGAAGGGGACCTCCAGGCATAGCCACAGCCTTTCCGTGTGGATGGCTCTCCGCAAGCAGGCTTGAGGCGACGTGTTGCGTCCATCCCGGCAGGCAAGCCTGCCGGGAACCCGAGGAGTTGGCGAGAACCTGATAAAGATCCGGGCATCGGGACACACTTGCGCGGGAAAAGCCGCGCGGGGAAAGGGCTTGAGCGGCTCTGGAGATATTGGCCCTGCGGCGGGCGCTATACCGGCCGGGTAATCAGGATGACGGCCGCCAGAGCGGCCATCATTCCCACGACCTGGCGCTGTGTGGGCCGTTCGTGGAGCACCCATGCGGCCAGAAGGATGGTTCCGGCGGGATAAAGGCTGGCAAGCACAGAGGCCACATCCAGCCTCCCCATGCGAGTTGCGGCCATGAACAGCAGATTTCCCCCGGTATCCAGCAGCGCGACAGCGCCCGCCCATCCCCAGACTGCGGCTCGATGGATGCTGAGTTCTGGCGCCGGCTGCCGTGTTTGCCGCAGAGCCGGGACGCAGCGTCGGGCGGCCGCCAGCGCTGCCAGGACCAGCAGGCAAAGCGTGACGCTGGCGAATCTGGCGATCGCCATGGAGGCGATCAAGCCCAGAGGATTGGCCATCTTCAAAGCGATGAAGTACACCCCAAACATCACTCCGGAGAATAGAGCCGGCGCCAGGCTGCGGCGGGAGCCATCCCAGCCATCCCTTTGCGGCGAGTTCTCGGCCGCAATGAGCCAGATCGCTCCGCCGGCCAGCGCAAAGCCCGCCAGCCTCAGCGGGGACGGCGCGCCCTCCATCCGGCTGGAGGCCAGCGCAGGGATTCCGGCCGCCAGCAACCCACTGAGAGCCGCGGGGATTCCCATGCTCCCGCGGCTAAGAGCGATATAAAAGGTCACCACCCCGAGAGCGCCGGTGAGACCGGCCAACATGGCCCAAAGAGCGGCTGCGGCTTGGCCGAGCGAACCTGGAGCCGAGCCGGTCTGCGGAGTTATAGCATTTTCAGTGTTGATGGGTACACCGCGGAGGGAGTGCAGTGGCGTTTTCATTGGGGAAAACGCCCATGGAAGTCGAGGCGTCGCGTTGCACTTACACTGAAAATGCTTTAGCGCGGAGAGGATCCGCAGAAAGAGTTGCTTTTTGACCGGCCCCGCCGGCATGCCCCGCCACGAAGCGCGCCAAATCCGGCTCCGCTGTGCCGGGCGCCGGGGGTGATCTGCGGCCTGGGCGCGGTCTGTCTGATAGTGGACAGAGGAGTCTTGAGCTTGATGGGTGTCTTTTCTGGAGGCGATGCCCGTCCAGCAGAGCGCCATGGACACCAGCGCCGCCAGACTGAGCAGGTGGGCGAGAAGGACAAACCGAACGGCTTGCGGAGCCTGGCCGCCGGAGGCCTTCACCCCCATGCCTCCGGAAAAATCTCCGCCGCCCCAGGAGGCGGCGGAGAAGAGCGCAAGCAGCGCGTTGGAAGGGATTGCAGATGCCATGAGGAGAACCGGAGTGCGTCCCGGGGCAGGCTTTATTGGGACGCCGTCTGATGCACCGGGTTCGCCTGCGCATTGTCGGCAGCCGAGGGATAATATCCGTCCTTGCAGATGATCGTCAGCCCCGGCCGCAGGATCCGAATCTCCGTTCGACGATAGCTCTCGTCGTAGGGGTTGGCGTTGGTGTAGTAGCCAACGGTGTACTGAGCGCGAATCTGGTTGGTGATCTGCATGAAAGCCTGTTCGATTCCTCTGGGCCGAAACTCGGAGTCAAACTCTCCGCCAGTTTTCGCCGTGTACGTGGGTAGCACATCGTCGCGCATGGTCAGGGGGATATGCATCCGGTCCAGGAATCCCACACCCGGAATAGCGGAGTCGCCCACCTGCGTGGCCCACACGGAGATGTTGTTGGTCAGCAGATACCGGATCACCTCCTTCTGGGTCGCCTGGCTGCCATACTCCTTGCCGTCGGAGATCACATAGATGATTCTTCGCCGTCCTCGGGGCGCCGTGGAGACCTCTTTGGCCGCTTTGAGAATAGCGTCGTTGAGGGTGTGGTACTCCTTGGGCACGGTAAAAGCAAGGGTGCCGGGCTGATGGCCAAAGTCGGTAACGCCATCAATGGGCAAATTGTTGATCACCGCGCCATGGGACAGGGGACCGGTCAATCCCATCAGAGGATCGCGGCCAACGCCTTTGGAGTTGTCCAGCACCGCGCCCAGCCGCGGACTCTGCGCCGCAGTGAACGCGGTCTGCTCGGTGACGCCATCGTTGTAGGTGAAGACGGAGACCTCATCCCAGGGAGAGAAGGCGCCTTGCAGCGCATCCAGAGAGTCGTTGATCTTCTCCATCGTGTCATGGGTTACGCCCTGATCGATGACCAGCGCTACGGCCAGCGGCGCGGGGTCGGAGGTGAACACGCGAATCTGCTGCCTCACTCCGTTCTCATACACCCGGACATCCCGCCAGGTAATGCCGGGAACCAGATTCCCTTTGGAGTCCTTGACGAGGAATGGAATCTCATGGAACTGCACGTGGACGCTGAGGGTATTGAGCGCGCTCTGGGTGCTGGCCGGCGGTGGGCCCTGTTGCTGATCCTCCGCATCATCCTCCTCGACCGCGGTTGCGGCAGCGGGTTTGGCTGCCGGATGGATAGGCGCGGAGACCGAAGTGGAAGGTGGGGCCATGTTGACCGGCGTAATGGTGTTCAGATCGGGCAACGCCTGGGGCTCCGGAGCGTTTGGAACGCTCTGCTGCGTCTGTGCCGGCGGCGTTGTACTCTGCGCCGGCGCCAGTGCTGTTACGGCGGCCAGCAGCAGCGCCATGCCTCCCGCTCGGCTGGCTACCCGTTTCGTTTGCGTTCCCAACGTCATCCGTCTTCCTCTTCTTCTATGAGCCAACCGGCCTTCGGCGCCATCTTGAGTGCTCCTCTGAGACTATCAGCGTGCGGCGTCCGGTGTCTCTTCTTCATTTTGGCCTGGGCCATCACGCCTCCGGGAGCATCTACTGACTCAGACGCCGGCTGGAGGAGGTTCGTTGCGCGAGCTCGTACCCAGGCTGGAGACCGGTGTAGCCGGACTCGCCCTGAGGCCAAGGCCGGGGATGGGCTTCCGGCTGAGGCGCGGCCCAATCTTTCCGCTTGGAGAGCCCGCTTCCCATCCGGTCTGGCTCCGCCCGCGCCGGCCACGGAGGACAGACGGCGAGCCGGGAGCCACGAGATAAGGGGCGGTCTGGAAACTCAGGATTCCGCTCCTGTCCCGTCTGGATGGCGCTCAGCAGCAGCGAAGCGTCGCCGTGGACAAGATGCCGGAGGCGAGCAGAAGCGGCTTACTCCGGGGTTCCCGCGCCGGCAGCGGAGGATGGGTTCAGCTTCTGGTTTGCGATTTCGGCAGCGGCGCCGGGCCGGCCGTTGGGATCCTTGTCCTTGTCCTTGAGCAAGGCCAGAATCTGCCGGGCCTGATCCGTCTTGCCCTGGGACTGGTAGAGTTCAGCGAGCTGGAGCTTGGCCAGAGACGCCGGCACCGTCAAGGCATGGCCCTTGCTCAGCTCTTGGTAGATGGCGATCGCTGTGTCGTCCTGCCCTGTCTTTTGATCCAGATCGGCCAGCGCGTCCTTCCCCAGAGCCGCCAGAGAGCTGTCCCATCCGGAGGCCACCTTTTGGAAGGCCAGCTCAGCACAGGCGGTGTTGCCAAGGTCCTCACAAGCAAGACCGGAGAAGAACTCGGCCAGGCGTCCGGACCTGGTCAGACCGTACTGTTGGGCGACCTGTTGGAATCCCGGGAGGGCGGCAGCCGCGCGAGCCTTCGCATCCGGGAAGTACTTGGCTCCGGGAATCGGCTCCGTCGAGGCGCCGGCCAGCGGTGTCTGGTAGATCTGCATGGCTTGACCAAAGGCCGTGGCGGCAGCCGAAGAGCGATTCTGAAAGAGGGTATACGCCGCGACGAGGGCGATGGTGGCCACCACGGCGATGACGCCGTAAAGGATGGCCTGCCGGCGGTGTTCCTCGGCCCAGTGGACCCCGGTTTCAGTAAGGGCGACAAACTGATCCTGCTTCTTCAACTGGCGCTTGGTTGCATTATCCACGAACGTTCCGTCCTTCAGGGCTATCAAGAGATGGTTGGGCCCACCGCCCATGCATCTGCTTAGTTTAGCAGGTGACCCGGCCAACTCCGCCGCTTGCAAGCGGGAGCCGGAGAGAACCGGCCAGGGACTGGCGGCCGGTTCTCCACGGCAGGGGGAAGGCCCTGCTGAAGGAACCCGGGCGGCGGCCTTGAGCCCGGCTTGACGTGACCCCTGGGCGGCGGTCCTTGCCAATCGTCTTTCGATGGGCATAGTATCTGCGTCGAACCAATCCGGCTGAGACCGTTTTGAGGAAACCCGGCTGGATTGCTCGCAAAAGGGCCCAATTTCTACTGTTCGCAAAGAAGCAGAGAGAAGCAGGTTGTTTGGCGTGCATGAGATGGCTGAAGCCAGATGGCCGCCAGGCTGTGGTGTAGCAAAACTCAGGAGCGACAGACACGTTATGGCTTGGTACGCTTACTGCATTACCGAACGAAATGCATTTACTGAACTGGGCAGGCATAGAAGGCCGATGCCACTCTCCGGGGTCACCGGACTCTTTGGAAATCAAACCTTTCTCTTTCCAGCCGCCGATCTGGCGGTGGTGGTCTCGGAACATACGCCGGAGGACACCGGCAGGCTGGTCACGGTGGAAGGCCAGGCGGCGGCGCGCGAACATGCGCGGGTCATCTCGCTGTGCTTCGCCCAGTCCACCGTGCTGCCCTTCCGCTACGGAACGACGTTTGAGGACGATGATGCGCTGCGCCGGTCCGTACGCTCGAACCAACGGCACTTCATGGCCAACGTGGAACGTCTGCGCGGCATGGCCGAGATGCACCTGAAGGTGATGCTGAACGATATCTGCCCGGAGACGAAGCCGTGCGGCTCCCTGTCGCAAGCCGTGGGCCATGAGTATCTGGCTCATCTGCGGGAGTCGGCTTCACGCCAGCGGGAGCGCCAGTCACGCGCGCGCGCCCTCTCGCTGCAGATGCACCGGATGTTCTCGCCGGTGGCCGAAGAGGTAAGCTGCAAACGGATGGACTGCGGCAAGATGCTGCTGGATATCGCCCATCTGGTGGAGAAGCGGACGGTGGAGCGGTACCAGAACAAATACAGCTCGATGGCTCTGGAGATGAAGGAGTATGCCATGCAGCTCTCCGGCCCGTGGCCGCCCTATCACTTTGTGCATCGCGAGCAGCGCGGGCACGGCGCGCACGCATAGACCATTTTCCCTGAAGGTGTAAGCAAGGGGACGACTCCTGTGGGCGTTTTCCTCAATGAAAACGCCACTGAACGCCCGCTTCCGTACACCCATCATCAGGGAAAATGGTCTAGAGTCTGGGAGCCAGAATGCCGCGCAGGCGTTGGGGAACGTCTGCGCGGAAGGGGCTCCGCGGCCCCACCCTGTGGGAGGGTCGCTTGGCTGGCCCCGGAGGCCTGGGCGGCGCGATTCCGCGGCGGATATTCACACCCCGCGCCTGGGCGGCCTTGGGACGCGATTCGAGGCCGGGAAGAGTTGGGTGAATGGCTGGCGGCGGGTCTGCGACCGGGGTCAGCGCCGGGGTCAGCGCCGGGGGTGGCGCTCAGGGCAGGGCAGCCGGAGTCCGCTTTCCCGCATGGGGTCAAGGCAGGGGGTCAAAGACGTGACACTCCGGACACTCCGGGATGAGAGACAGGCGTCCGGTCCTCGCTGCGGGCCGCAACCTCCGGGAGCACGATCCTCTTTCTCTTGCGGCTGAGCACGGAGGCGCGGCGGCGACGGTCCGAGACGTGGTCAACCTTGTTCCAGAAGCCGACAAAATAGTCGGCTGCGGAGATGATGGAGAGGATCGCCATCCAGTAGGTCGCCGTGACTGCGATCAGCCGCACGCTGATGGGAAACCAGCCCAGGAACCATGTATCCCAGCGGTGGTTCAGGGTGACGGCCACGATGGCCACGATCTGCACCACCGTCTTGAGCTTGCCCAGATCGCTGGCCTGGATGGTGAAGCCTTCGCTGGAGGCGATGGAGCGCAGGCCGCTGACCAGAAATTCGCGACCAATCACCAGAACGGCGATCCAGGGCTTCATTACCTGCGGGTTGTAGGCCACCAGCAGGATGAAGGCTGCGGTGACCATGAGCTTGTCCGCCAGGGGATCCAGCAGCATGCCCAGGGTGGTGATTTGGCCGCGATGACGGGCCAGATACCCATCCAGACCGTCGGTGACGGAGGCCAGGATGAAGATGGTTGAAGCGACGATCTCCTGCTCGCCATGAACTCCCTGCCAGGGGAAGCGCGGAGAGAGCGCCCAGATCAGCAAGGGCACGCTGGCGATGCGAGTGAGCGTGATGGAGTTGGGCAAGTTCACGGGCTGCTGGGACGGGGT
Source organism: Acidobacteriota bacterium (assembly GCA_021819255.1). GTDB lineage: Bacteria > Acidobacteriota > Terriglobia > Terriglobales > Acidobacteriaceae > Granulicella. The sequence goes on along the minus strand of JAKART010000025.1, from coordinate 4,554 downwards.
GCGGAGGAGATGAGGCTGCGCTGTCTCAAGTACTGCCATTTTAGAGCATCTTCCACAGGGAGGATACAGCGCAGAACGATGGGCTCCGCTCTCTGCCTGCTTCGGGATGTCGGAGCGGGCGAGGGCTGGGGGCGGACCGGCGGGAGGCGCCCGGGCTGGAGGAGGCGCTTGCGCTCCGCCGGCCGAAGAGACATCAGGCTCCGCCGATCGCTGGAGCCTGATGCTACCGGAGCCTGATGCTACCGGAGCCTGAAGCTACCGGAGCCTGATGCCGGAAAGCCTATGGCCGGCGGCTACGCGTAGATGCCGCGTTGACGGGTGGCGTTGGCCACGCGATCAATGGCCAGCATGTAGGCTGCGATGCGGTTGTTGACGTTATGCGCGATGGAGTACTGGAGCACGTCCTGGAAGCTGTCGATCAGGATGCGATCCAGGCGCTGGTTCACCTCGTCTTCTGTCCAGAAGTAACCCATCCGGTCCTGCACCCACTCGAAGTAACTGGTGGTGACCCCGCCGGTGTTGCCCAGGATGTCGGGAATGATAAAGACGCCCTTTTCCTCCAAGATGCGGTCAGCCACGGTGGTCGTGGGGCCGTTGGCGCCCTCGCACAGGATGCGGCACTTCAGGTCGGCGGCGTTGCGGCTGGTAATCACATTCTCCGTGGCGGCGGGGATCAGAACATCGCAGGGTTGGGTGAGGATGGCGTGCTTGTCAAAGGGCCGGGCGCCGCTGAAACCATGGATGGAGCCGGTATGGGCGACGTGTTCCAGCAGCTCGGAGATGTCGATGCCCTCGGAGTTAAAAAGGGCTCCGTCGAACTCGCCGATACCGACGATGCGGTATCCCTTGTCCCAGAGGCACTTGGCGCTGTGGGAGCCCACATTGCCAAAGCCCTGGATGATGACCGAGGTGTCCGCGGGGTACATGTTGAGGTGCTTGAGAGCCTGATCGACGAAGACGGACACGCCCCGGCCGGTGGCCTCACGGCGGCCACGAGAGCCGCCCAGCGAGATGGGCTTGCCGGTGACGACCGATGTCATGGTCTGGCCCATGTGCATGGAGTAGGTATCCATGATCCAGGCCATGGTCTGCTCATTGGTGTTCACGTCCGGAGCGGGAACATCCTTTTCCGGTCCGATGAATTCGATGATCGCCGCGGTGTACCGGCGAGTGAGGCGCTCGAGTTCGCCGACGGACAGCTTCTTGGGATCGCAGATGACGCCGCCCTTGGCTCCGCCAAAGGGGATGTTCACTACGGCGCACTTCCAGGTCATCCAGGAGGCCAGCGCTCGAACTTCATCCAGCGAGACATCCGTACCGTAGCGGATGCCTCCCTTGCAGGGGCCGCGTGAGAAGGAGTGCTGCACGCGGTATCCGGTAAAGATTTCCATGCTTCCGTCGTCCATGGAGACGGGGATATGAACGATGATCTCGCGAGTGGGGTAACGCAGGACCTTCCAGAGTCCGGGGTCGAGGTTGAGTCTTCTGGCGGCCTCGTCAAAACGCGCCGCCTGGGCAAGCCAGGGATTGGTTTCCTGCTCCATGGGAACAGGATCAGTGGAACTGCTGGTTGTCATCATTCCATCCTCATTGGGGTTGGGCGTCTTTCTGCCCAGCGTAGGGCGGCCGGCTAGCGCGGCTCCCCCAGGTACGATTCGTTCTCCGGCCATGGTCATCTCTCGATCTAAATCAGGTTCAGGCCCGGCGAGGAGTGAATGCTCCGCGGCGGACGATGGCATCAGCGTCGAACCGGCTCGGTCAGACCGGTCTGTGACCAAACGCCGCGAGTATAGATCCGGCCGGGAGCGACTCGCAAGCCGCGGTGTTGACCTCGCCGGGTGCATCCTCTCCGCGGAAGTTCGCCAAGGTTCCTCCCCGCCCCTGGTCGGCCGGGCCGGCCGGTTCTGGAGTGAACGGGAGAGCGCTGCCGGTCCGGAACCGGTCAGGCGCCGGGCTGGGTATGATGAGGGGGATGGCTTCTTCTCGCGCAGTGACGACCCCTTCCTTCAAGGTGTTTCTGCAACTCTCCCGTGGACACTCCCTGGTGCCGGTGACCCGAACCGTGGCGGCTGATCTGGAGACGCCGGTCTCGGCGTTTCTGCGCGTGGCTGCCCTGGAGCCGGCGGCCTTCCTGCTGGAGTCGGTGGAAGGAGGCGAGCATGTTGGGCGATATACGTTCATCGGGATTCGCCCTTACAAGAAGATGACCGCCTGGGGCGGTGAGATCACCGTGGAGGAGGGGCGGAGGAGGCGAACCTATGCCGGGGACATCTTCGCGGAGCTGAAGGCTGCGCTGGATGGGGAGCGGCCGGCGAAGCTCGAAGGATTGCCTCCCTTCACCGCTGGAGCGGTGGGTTTTTTTGCCTATGATGTGGTGCGGAGAATTGAGCGGCTGCCCGAGCTTGCAGCCGATGAGTTGCACGTTCCCGATGCTTGCCTGATGTTCTTCGATGAGGTGCTGGCGTTCGACCATGTGACCAAGGCGATCCACCTGATGGTGACCGCAGGCACGCGGGGCAAGCTGGACGCGGCGGCCTATCGCGGCGCCGAGAGGCGGTTGAATCGGCTGGAAAAGCTGCTGAGCGCCGCCATTGCGCTCTCCCCGGCCAGGCGCCGCAAGGCTCCCCGGGGGACTTTGAAGCTGAAGGCCCGCACCCCGATGGCGGATTACATGCGCGGGGTGGAACGGGTGAAGGAGTACATCGGCGCAGGAGACGTCTTTCAGTGTGTGCTCAGCCAGAGGTTTGACTGCGTTCCGGGAGTGGATCCGTTTGCCATCTACCGTTCGCTGCGGATTGTGAACCCCTCGCCGTACATGTATTTTTTCCGTTTTGGCTTGGAGGACAAGCGCGGCAAGGCCAGAGGCAGGTCCGGGAGCGGTCCGGGCAGGGGACGCGAGCCTCTGCGTTCAGCGCACATCGTTGGTTCCTCGCCGGAGCTGCTGGTGCGGGTACATGACGGAATGGTGGAGTATCGTCCCATTGCGGGCTCGCGGCCGCGAGGCAAGGATGAGGTGGAGGACCGCGCTCTGGAGGCGGATCTGCGCTCGGACGCCAAGGAGGTGGCCGAGCACGTGATGCTGGTGGACCTGGGGCGCAACGACGTGGGACGGGTAAGCGAGTTTGGCAGCGTTTGCGTCCGTGACCTGATGTTTGTGGAGAGATACTCGCACATCATGCACCTGGTGAGCGCGCTGGAGGGCAGACTGCGAAAAAATCTGGCTCCCATTGACGCCTTTCGAGCCTGCTTTCCGGCCGGCACGCTGAGCGGAGCCCCGAAGATCCGGGCCATGGAGATCATCGAGGAGCTGGAGCCGGCGCGGCGCGGAGTCTATGGCGGCGCCATCTTCTATGCCGACTTCAGCGGAAATCTGGACTCCTGTATTGCGATCCGGACGCTGTTCATGGATGGGGAGCGGGGTTCCATCCAGGCGGGGGCCGGGATTGTAGCCGACTCGCAGCCGCGCCGAGAGCATGAAGAGTGCGTGAACAAGGCCAAGGCCGTGGTCCGCGCCATCGAGCGCGCGCGCGGGGTTTCGTCCTGATTGTCCGCCGCTGGAGTCTCGAGCCTCGCAGTTGAGCAGAGAGCCAAGCCGCCTCGGAAGAGTCCATGCCAAGCCGCTTCGCGCCCGTCAGCCGGCCAGCAGCCTGCCGGGCGAAAGGCCAGGGGCGATCCGGCCTTCCCGCGGAAGCGGTGGGCACGCGTAGAATCGGAGCTGCGATGGTCTTTGTTCTCGACAACTACGACTCGTTTACCTACAACCTGGTGCAGTACATCGGCGAGCTCGGGGAGAGTCTGGGCGCAGGCAGCGCCGAGATTGTGGTGCGAAGAAACGACGAGATCACCCCGGAGGAAGTTGTGGCTCTGCGGCCTGACCGCATCCTGCTCTCGCCCGGACCTTGTACCCCGCGGGACGCGGGCATCCTTGTGCCTCTGATCCAGCGTCTGGCGGAGCAAATGGCGGATCTGCCCAAGAAGAGGCGGATTCCGGTCCTGGGCGTATGTCTGGGGCATCAGGCGATCGGCGAGGCCTTTGGAGGCAAGGTGGTGCGGGCTCCCCAGCTCATGCATGGAAAGACCAGCCAGGTGGAGCATGATGGGCGGACGATCTTCAAAGGTCTTCCCCGGCCGATGACTTGCACGCGCTACCACTCGCTGATGGTGGAGGAGGAGACGCTGCCCGCGGAGTTGGAGGTGTCCGCGCGCGTCAAGGATGAGAAGAAGACAAACGGTCTGGGAAGCGGGCTGATCATGGGCCTGCGGCACAAGACACTGCCGATTGAGGGCGTGCAGTTTCATCCCGAGAGCGTGCTGACCGACCATGGAAAGCAGTTGATTGCGAATTTTCTGAAGCAGTAGCCATGCCGCCGGCGCCAAGAACCGTGCGGGAAACCTGAAGCCGAGAAGAGAAGCGCGCGTTGGAGCCGTCCGTGGGGAATCATCTGCGAGTGGGGTGGAGCTTGGTGGCGGCCTGCCTGTTGGCCGCGGGCCCGCCGTGCATTCGCGCGCAGCGGCAAGCGCAGGTTCTGGGGATGGTTGCGGTCCAGGAGATCG
>JAKART010000461.1 GCA_021819255.1 Acidobacteriota bacterium | reverse complement strand
AATCTCAGGTCCAGATTCTTCAGGAAGAGCTGACCTTGCTGAAGAACGCCACGCTGATCGATGGTTCCGGCGCTGCGGCGCGCGGCGCCGACCTTCTGCTCCGCGGCGAGCGCGTCGCGGCGATTGGACACTTTACCCCGCCGCCCCATGCTCGCACGCTGGATTGCGGCGGTCTGATTGCAGCGCCGGGGTTTCTGGACGCCCATAGCCACTCGGACCTTCAAGTGTTGCAGGGCCGGATGGAAAAAACAATCCAGGGCGTGACGACAGAGATTGTAGGCAACTGCGGGTTCTCTCCCTATCCTATGGCGCAGCACGCGCAGGAGGTGCAGCAGTTCGCCAACGGCATTCTGTGCGGCGGGCCGAGTTGGGGATGGCCGAGCGCCTCGGCTTATCTTGAAGCGCTCTCCAGCGCTCCCTGCGCCAACGTCTACTCCCTCATCGGCCACGGCAGCCTGCGGATTGAGGTCGCCGGGAACCAGCAACGGCCCCTTTCCAAGCAGGAGATGGACCGCATGGAGCAGCTACTCGATGAGGCTCTGTGTGCCGGTGCGATTGGCTTCTCCACCGGGCTGATGTATGCCCCCGGCTCTTGCGCTCCGGTGCAGGAACTGGAGCGCCTGTGCCGCGTGGTCGCTCGCCGCGGCAAGGTCTACGCCACCCACATACGCAGTTACGCGTCCGGCCTGGAAGCCGCTGTGGAGGAGCAGTTGGAGCTTGCCCGCCGCACCGGCTGCCGGCTGCAGATCTCTCATCTGCAGGCCGTGGGACGCGACAATTGGGCCAAACAAGCTGCCGTCCTGGAACGTATCGAGGCGGCCGCGCAGTCAGGCGTTGACGTTGCCTTTGACTGTTATCCCTATACGGCGGGCAACTCCACCCTGACCCAGATGGCGCCGCAATGGGCCCTGGACGGTGGCCTTGACGCTCTGATGAACCGGCTTCGCAGTACGCGCTTCCGCCGGCGCATCCTGGAGGAGACGCGCGCCTCCATGGCGCTGCCCTGGTCCGATGTTGTTCTCACCTCCGTCGGCTCCAGAGAGAATCAGCCTTTAGTCGGCAAGAGCCTGGACCAGATCGCTCACCTGCGCGGACAGGAGCCTGCCGAGACCCTGCTTGAGTTGCTGCTGGAAGAACATGGCGAGGCTACGATGTTGACGTTCAATCAGAGCCAGGAGAACCTTCGCCAGACGGTCACCCATCCCCTCTCCATCATCATCAGCGATGGACTCTATGTGCGCGGCAAGGCCCACCCCCGCCTGCATGGAACCTTTCCTTTCCTGCTCGGCGACCTCTGCCGAGGGCAGCGATGGCTCTCACTGGAGGAAGCCGTGCACAAGATCACCGGCCGGCCGGCGGAGCGCTTCGGCATCCGGGACCGTGGGCTGCTCAAGCCCGGCTACTACGCCGATCTGACATTGTTTGATCCCTCGGCGATCGATAGCAAGGCCGACTACGATGCGCCCGAGAGGCCTCCGACCGGAGTCCATCATGTCTTCAGGAATGGAAGGCGGCTTGATCTTGCTTCCGTTCTTCCTCCGGGCTCAGGGCAACTGGAAGGCAAAGCCCATGCGTGATGGATCGAAGCAGCCAAAGACGGCTCTCTCACAGGCGAAAGCTCCCGCTCCCATCCCGCCCTTTCAAAAGGGCCTGGGTTTCATGACGACGGAGTTGTCCTCGGCGCAGATTGCATCCCTGGGCTGGAATCTTCTTCGCGAAGATCTTAGCCTGCCCGCCGCCGTGCTGTACGCTGAAAAGCTGAACCACAACCTCGCCTGGATGCAGAGGTTTGCCGATCGCCACGCCGCCGTGCTCGCTCCTCACGGCAAGACGACCATGGCTCCCAAGCTGTTCTCCATGCAGCTTGCGGCGGGCGCCTGGGGAATCACTTTGGCCACTGCGCCACAGGTGGCGGCCGCGTACCGGCACGGAGTGCGCCGTATCCTGATGGCCAATCAGTTGGTCGGCAAACAGAACATGGCCATCGTGGATGCTCTGCTGGACGATCCCGGCTTCGAGTTCTTCTGCCTGGTGGACTCTGCCGTCAATGTGGAGCAGCTTGGCCGTTTCTTCCGCTCCAGCGCAAAGAAGGTGCAAGTGCTGCTCGAAATAGGCCTGGAAGGTGGCCGTACCGGCGTGCGCAACGCGGAGCAGTTGCAAGAGTTGCTTCACACGCTCTCCGGCTGGCGGGGACAGGTTCTCTTGTGCGGGGTCGAGATCTATGAAGGCGTAAGCGAGGACGAGCGGGCCATCCTAGGTCTTCTGCAGCGCGCCCGCGAGATTGCCGGGGAGTTGGCTCGCAGAGATCTCTTCCAACGAACCCCGTTCCTTCTCTCCGGGGCAGGTTCCGCCTGGTACGATCTGGTCGCGGAGGCCTTCTCTGCGGCGGATCTGAAGGATTCTGCGCTGGTGGTCTTGCGTCCGGGATGCTATCTCACCCACGATGCAGGATCCTACGCTGCAACCCATGCCCGCATTCTGGCAAGCAACTCCGTGGCTCGCCAGATGGGAGGTTGCCTGCAACAGGCTCTGCAGCTATGGGCTTATGTG
>JAKART010000460.1 GCA_021819255.1 Acidobacteriota bacterium | reverse complement strand
AGGCTCATCCGGACGTCTTCCACGTCTTGCTGCAGGTGCTTGACGACGGCCGCCTCACAGACTCCAAGGGCAGAACCGTGGACTTCAAGAACACGGTGCTGATCATGACCTCGAACATCGGCGCCGGCCACCTGGCCACGGCCTGGGCAAAAGGCGAGGAGGGCTTTGCCGACGCCAGCGCGCGGGTGCTGGAGGAGCTGCGCAAGCACTTCCGGCCGGAGTTCCTCAACCGCGTGGATGAGATGGTAGTCTTCCATCCGCTGGCCGAGTCGCAGCTTGCGCACATTGTGGATCTGCGCCTGGCGGACCTGGAGCGGCTGCTTGCGGACCGTCACATCACCCTGGAGCTGACCGATGCGGCGCGCCAGGCGATCTTCAAGGCGGGCTACGACCCCACCTACGGCGCTCGACCCTTGAGGCGCGCCCTGCAGCGCATGGTGCAGGACAAGCTGGCCATCAAGATCCTGGACGGCTCGGTGCTGCACGGCGACCATGTGATTGTGGACGCAGGCGCGCAGGGGCTGGAGTTCAACGTCCAGCGCCCTGAACCTGCGGCGTAATTCGCCCGCAGCGTAAGCATCGAGCGTGGCTGATCCCACCAATAGCAAAGGCAGAGGGCGCCCTTACTCTGCCGAAGGCTCTTCCGGGCCGTCCGTCAGGTTGCCGGCGCTACCCCGCTTGACCGCCGTTATGGAGTACTGGCCCCCAAACGGGATGCCTGCCAGATAAGGCTCCAGCGCTCGCAGACCCGAGAGTAACCTCGGAAAGAACAGGTGATACCGAACCTTCGGATCGGTCCACCCGCTTCTGCGATAGCGTTCCACGAACCGCTTCGAGCGGATCAGGTGCGCGTTTGCGTCGAACGGACAGTGATGGACGGCGTTCACTGTGAGCGGATTCAGCGGGTTATGCTCGAAGATCCCGAGCATTCCCCCGGGACGCGTCACCCGGAGTAACTCACTCAGCCAATGAACATGCTCGCCGTGATCGATGTGGTGGAAGACGCACGCTGAGAAGGCCAGGTCACAGGAGTTGTCGGCGAGCGGCAGGCGATCTCCCTGAATCTGCAAACTTGTCGCAACGCCGGGAAAGCGTTCCTCCGCGACCTCCAGGCTGCGGGCGGAGACATCGGCGCTGGTCAACTGCGCGGAGGGAAAGTACCGGCGGAAGAACGGCGTAGAATTTCCAACACCGGAGCCGAAGTCCAGGATCCTTTCCACCTGAAGGTGGAGCGCGCCGGCCATGCGGGCGAGCTCTCGCACCTTGTACTCATGAAAGAACTCAGGATCCTCTCCGGTGACGGAGAGAGTCTTCCGGAGGAGTTGATCGTACTCGCTTGCGAAGCCATCGAACTCGGCAGAATCCATGGGATGCCCTCTGTCAGGTCTCGATCATAGCAGCCTGAAACGCCTCCATCACCGTGATATATCTTCGTTGATATGTCCAAATCGCTGCTGAACCATCGCATTGCGGTTACCGGCTCCACGGGCTTCATCGGCATGCATTTGCTGCGCGGCCTGCATTTGGCCGGGGCGGAGATCGTGGCCATCGCCGAGGCCGGCCCTCGCGTGGCGCGATGGGACGGCCTTGCCTTTCCCGTGGAAAGAATTGTCATCGATGGCCCGGGCTCCATAGGGGACGCAATCCGGCGTGCCGAGGCCGAATACGTGATTCATCTCGGTGCCGCTGTGTCCACGGAGAGGAGCCTTCGCGCCCTTGAGCAGACGCTTCGTGGGAACCTCCTCTCCACCATCTCTCTTCTCACGGCCGCAGCCGAGGCCAAGGCCAGCCGCGTCATCCTCCTTGGCTCCTGCGAAGAGTACAGCCAGAACACCGCCCCCTTCGACACGGCGCTGGCGGCAGACCCCTGCTCGCCCTATGGGGCCAGCAAAGCGGCTGCCACAGCCTACGCTCGCATGTTTGCCAACGCCTTCCATCTGCCCACCGTCGTTCTGCGGCCATCAGTCGTCTATGGCCCCGGTCAGTCGGAGCGGATGCTCATCTCTCAGGTCATGAGGGCGCTGGCGGAGAACCGGACCGTCGATGTCACCGCCGGGGAACAGACTCGCGACTTCATCTATGTTGAGGATCTTGTGGAGGCGATCCTGCGCTCCGTAACCTCGCCTGGGATCGAAGGCGGCGTATGGAACGTCGGCTCAGGAGAGGTCGTAACGGTCCGCGACTGCCTCCGGCGAATCGAACGGATCACGGGCCGAACCGGTCTCATCGGATACGGGAAGCGGCCCTACACCCAGAACGAGATCTTTCGATACGAACTCAAGCTGCAGGCAACCTGCGCTGCACTCCAGTGGCAACCGGCGGTGATGCTGGAAGAGGGTCTGCGCCGAACATGGGAGTCCTTTTGCGCTCCTGGCCAGGGCTGATCTTCAGCTAGGATGGCGTCATGGAGACCCTGCCCCTCATCTCAATCGTGCTCCCAGCCTACAACGAGGAGCCGAACATTAGTCCCCTCTTTGAGCGGCTCCACTCTGTTCTGGACCCGCTCTCCGGCCGTTTCCGCTTTGAATTCGTCGTCACTGACAACCACAGCACCGATGGAGATCGG
>JAKART010000459.1 GCA_021819255.1 Acidobacteriota bacterium | reverse complement strand
CTCACCGCCGACCTGAGCCGCATGGTGGAGGTGATGAACGCGGCGCATCTGGACGACAAGGCCAAGCTGGACTCCGTCGGAAGACTGCTGCGCAGCGTTGCGCAGTTCTACCGCGCCACCGAGGAGAAGGCGGCCAGCCTCAAGTCCGCTCCCATCGATCCCGAACGCCGCGCCTTCGAGCTGGAGCGCAGCCGCTTCGAGCAGCAACAGCAGCAGGCCCACTGGAGCAACAACATCATTCCCCAGGTGGCCGGCTACGAGAAGCAGAAGCTGGAGGAAGCCTTTCGCCCCTTCGCCTCCAGACTTCGCCTGGATGCGGCCGCGACAGAAGATCTGTTCCATGCCTTTCGCGCCCGGCTCAAGGAGCTGGGGCAGGCCGACACCGCCTACCTGAAGCAGATGGGCATCTACCACAAGCAGAAGAACCCGGATCCGGCCACGGTGACGAACTTCGTCAAGGCCGCCATCAACCGCCACTACAAGACCGTGGTGGAAGGAGTCGTCAAGGCGCGTTATGGCCGCTTCCTGGGCGCAGCACAGGCGCCGCAGCGCCGCGCGCAGCCCACGACGCGGCAGGGCGCTGCCCGGAGCGGGGCTCCGACGATTGTGAGCGCCAAGCCGTCTCCCGAGGAGATCGACTACCGCAGGACGCCGGAGGCCGACCAGTGGAAGGGCATCTACACGCTGAAGAATGGCAGCCGCGTGAAGTGGGTCCGGCCGGCGTAGCGTTCCTTGGCCGAGAAGCCGGAAGACTTTTTGGAGTAAGGATGTACAGCCGCAAGCGAAGGAGAGCCGGAGCCGGATTGTTGCTCCATGCCTATCGGGAACCATCGAGGCGGATCGGCAATTCAAACAGCGAGATTGGATCGGCCGATGAAGATGCGGAGTGCCGGGGATCTAGGAGGTTTTGGGTCGGGCGTCGCTCTTCGGACCAGATTATGAAATGTAGAGGGTTCCGTTCAGGAAAAGGCGCTTCGGGTCCGGTTTGCCGCTCGCCCCGATGGTGCCGTCGCGTCTGAGATACTGATGAATTTTGGCAACCTCGTTGCCGGAGGAGTCCCGGTATGAGACTATTTGGCTACGGGTGCAATAGGGCTCGTTGGCGGCCGTAAGCGACGGATGACGATCCTTCATCGTAATCGCGGAAAATTCACCGGATTTGGCTCTTTCCCAGATCCGTTCCTCGTTGAATATCTTCCGCATCTCAGTTGGGGTTATGCGTATCATCTGTGACAGCCTGCGCTCCACGGGAGAAGTTGATGATCTCTGAATCTCAAATTCGCGAAAGGCTGGGCCGCTATCTGCAGCGTGGTCTCTCTTTGGATCAGTTTGAAGATTGGATCGCGGAGCAGAGCTGGAACATGCACAAGGACAGCAGTGAGGAAGCTCAAGGGCTGGCGGCGGCCATCGAACTTCGTTTGGTCGAGCATTCCAGCGGTCATCTCGACGAAGAGGCTTTGCGTGACGATCTGCGCCAGTTCGCTAACCCGTCGGTTATCAATGTCATCTTCGGAGATGCACATTTGACCCAGGCTGTGGGACCTCCGAACAATGCAATCACTTCTGCAGATACCAATGTCTTCAGCTTCACCTCTCGGTTGGGGGCTCCGCCAGCGGTGGGGGCGACCCAGGCGGGAGTTGGATTCTCTGGTACAAGACAGTTAGTGGTACCCGCGTAAGGATTTCCTCTTCCAGCATGAGGTCAAACCAATAGGTGCCTATATCGCCAACTACCATTGCGATAGGGATCACCGATTGAATGCCGCGATCCCCGCCCTCGAAAAACAGCGTTATTTCCTGCCCCGTCGTCTGCTGTCCGTTGGGGGAGTTGACTCGGAGACGGAGGGTGTATTGTCCCTGCGCGTCGCCGGATTTGATGAGGAGCGCCATCGTCAATTGAAGCGGCTGGGGCTGCATCTGCGGGGTATAGCCGATAATGTTGACACGGTCCGTGATCCTGATAACGCTCATCTGTCCAGTCGACTCCGTGAGCGCGGTATGGCAAATTACGGCGACCTGAATCCAAGGGCGCGGAACCTGAAAGTCCGGGGCATTCGCGGGCTGATCTGACATCGGTGGAGCCTCCGGGATTGGTAAGTGCCATGATAAATCAGGCAGCCTGCCTATGCAGTGACAAAACGACCCCGAGGATTCTGCATTTCCAGAGTGCATTGCACTTGAGAATCGGCTGAGATCGCTGCCAGAACGCCTTGGCAGCAAGTGGCCGTTGGCAAGGCGGGCTAAGATGTGCCGGCGAGCGACGCTGCGATGACGGTGGGGCCGCAGGTGCATGATGTGCTATTGGCGCAGGCCGGTGGGCCGGCGCAGAAGAGTTTTTTCAAGAGCCGCAGGTACGAGATCGCTACCTCGTTAAACGCGTAACCTTCCGGCCACACGTAGTACACGAGAGACAGAAGAGACATCGTGAAGGCGCCGCGCCCCCCGGTGGGGATGGCGCTGCGGCCTATCCCATTGCTCCGGAAGGGCAAAAATATGCCAGTAACAGAGTTAGCCTATGAGGCGGTAGAACTGGAAGCATTCGTGGATCAGATTCCCGACTATCAGGCCCG
>JAKART010000458.1 GCA_021819255.1 Acidobacteriota bacterium | reverse complement strand
GTTATTGCGCCGATGCGTAATGAGATTCAGACGGGTGTGTTCGCGTTGGCTCCCGTGTTGAGTTCAAGATACTACTTTGCACCCGGTGGGTATCGGTGGAGTTCGCACAGGCTGCGCCTTGGGAGTTACCCCCCTCAGCCTGGTTCCATCGGCGGGTGAGAACGGAGCGAGTGTTTTGGCGGTAGCAGATCTGCCGGCGAGGGTCGGATTGGCGAGGCAGCGGGCGGGAGCGGAGTCCTGCGAAGCAGCGTTGCCGCTGGTTTGTCAGGGTACGCCGGTCTGCCGGTGAGTGCCTCGGGGAAGGAACTGGGGGCGCTCCCACGGGGCGGCGCAATGAGGAGCACCCGTAGCGGGCAGCCCATTCAGGAGGGTTATGGTTCGGTGTTGTCGTTCTCCTCAATGAGTGAGACCGTGCCGACCACATCGTAGGTGACCGGCTGGCTTCCACTGAGTTGGAGGGTCGCGCGCATGGGATTGCGTTGCCAGATGACCGGTGCACAGACAGGCTGAGAGACGGGATGGGCCGGGGAAGGCTGAGGCCAGGGAGCCAGCAGCTTGGCGACGATGGGCCGGCGCGCGCCAAGCTGGGCGACGATAGCCACCACGGCTCGTTTGCCGGTTGTGCTGATGCCGCAGTAGGCCGCATCGTCACGGAACCAGCGGACATCTGAGACGAGGGGGTCGAAGTCCGGCAGATGCAGCGCGCTGATGTGCCCGCTGAAGCGATCCACCATCAGCCAAGGGCCGGGTTGCCATGTCCAGTGAACCGGTTCTGAAGGTAGCGAGTCATTGATGCGCAGGGCGCGGCGAATGACGAAGGTGCGGTCCGTGACGTCGTGTACTTCGCCCATGGTCCACTCCCGGCGCAAGCCGTCAACGTTCAGGGGCCGGATGCGCAGCGTACCGGCGGAGGCGTTGACTTCCGGCTGCGGGGTGGTCTGGGCCGGGACAGTTTGGGGCGGGATGTAGGAGACGATGCGAGCCGGTCCGAGGGTAACCGAGTGGACTTTGGGCCCAGCCGCCCAGGCTGAGGGAGCCAAGGCGAGGGCGAGTAGCCAGCAGAGAGCGGGCACGAGGGGCGCGGAAGCCGGGCAGAGGATCCTCATGGCAGAAGGTTAGCAGAGGCTATCTAAGATCGGGGACAAGCGACGGCGGCTCAATTGGAGGCCGGCTGTTCGGAGCAAAGTCTGGAGATGGATGGACTTGAGCCGAGCGACGGGTTGGACCGCTTGGCCGTTTTCCTGCCTTAGAGTAGCCTTGAGAGTGGATGAAAACGCAGCTTCTCTCGCCCCACGCCAGGCTCGGGACCATGGCAGGCACGCTTCTCGCAGCCGTTCTCCTTCCAGCACTCAACGGGTTTGCCGGTCTGGGCGTTTCGTCAGCCGTTGGGCAGTCCAGCGCCGCGCCGGACGCACCTGCGGCCCAGGCAGTGCCTGCGGCTCCGGCGGCGCAAACTCCGGACGCTCTGCCCGACGCGCCCTCCACCATCGCGCACGACCTTCCACCCGCGGTTCCAACCGGGCCGACGGCCGTGCTGGACTCCTCCATGGGGCGGATGACCTGCAAGCTCTTCGATCAGCAGGCTCCCTTGACGGTGGCCAACTTCGTGGGGCTAGCCACGGGGAGCAAGACCTGGACGGATCCGGTGACTTCGTTGCGGGTAACCCGGGTGCCCTTTTACGACGGGACCATCTTTCACCGCGTCATTCCCGGGTTTATGATTCAGGGCGGCGATCGCCTGGGCACCGGCGCGGGCGACGCCGGCTACTATGTTCAGGATGAGATCACGCCTGCCTTGCGCTTTGACGTGCCGGGACGGCTGGCCATGGCCAACTCCGGGTCTGGAACAGATGGAAGTCAGTTCTTTATCACCGAAGCGGCTCATCCCGAGCTGGACGGAAATTACACCATCTTTGGGCAGTGCGATGCAGCCTCCGTTGAGGTGGTGAAGAAGATTGCGCGCGTGGATCGCGATGAGCAGGACAAGCCTCTTACGCCAGTGGTGCTGAACAAGGTCACCATTGTCTCGCCGGGAGCGCCTCTTCCACCGTTGCCGCCAGCCTCCGGCACGACGAAATCGACCTCTGCGGGAACCAACCATGGATCGCAGGAGCCGCAGCTCATCCCGCGCCAGCATTAGCTCTTTACGAGCTGCCGCGCGGTCTTTTCAAGAGATATCCGGGGCGTCTTCCCGGATATTCCTTTCCTTCCCGCCGAGAGTGTTTGCTTCTCTTGGCGGACATCCAACGGAACAAAACAGTCACGACAAAGGAGATGCAATGCCAACTACCGCAACCTTCAAGACCTCCGAAGGTACGATTGTATGTAAACTCTTCGAAGCCGACGCGCCCCAGACGGTGGCGAACTTCATTGGTCTGGCCGAAGGCTCCAAGGAGTGGAGTTCCCGCGCCAAGAAGGGTCCAAAGCTCTATGATGGAACCTTCTTCCACCGCGTCATTCCCGAGTTCATGATCCAGGGCGGGGACCCGGAGGGCACGGGCATGGGTGGTCCGGGATACAACTTTGCCGATGAAACCAAGGGCAGTCCTCACGACTTCAAGAGGCCGAGAT
>JAKART010000457.1 GCA_021819255.1 Acidobacteriota bacterium | reverse complement strand
GCCCAAAGGCTCACTCCCTAGTTCAAGGCATTTTCAATCAGATTGCTGAACACCTGCACGATGGCGTCCATGTCGGCGACCACCATCAGATCTGGAACTTCAACCATCTCCAGCACTCCGCGCCTCTCCCGTGTCAGTCCGGCTACGGCGCTCCGCACCTCTCGCATCACAGCGGCCACGGCCACTGGCTGTGGCCTCACCTTCTGCTCGCCGGAGTCCACTCGCGCCATAGCCAGAAGATCGTCGGTCAACCGGCTCATCCTCCTGGCGCTCTTGTAAATCGCCTCCAGAAACTCTCGCACCAGCGGAGTAAGGGACGGCGCGGCGCGCCCATCCTCCAGCAGCGTCTCGACGTAGCCCGAGATTGAGGTCAGAGGGGTACGCAGCTCATGGCTCACATTGGCCACAAACTCGCGCTGGGTGCGTTCCACCCGCTCCACCTGGGTAATATCCTGCATCACCACCACGGCCCCACCCTCCGGCATGGGCGCGGCGCTGACGGCATAGGTTCTTCCCATGGGCATGGGCGCCGGACGAACCTCGACATAGGTCCGGTGCTCCAACGCCTCCTTGACGCACTCCAATACCTGCGGAGAGCGGATGGTCTGCACCAGCGAGAAGCCCGGGCGCACGCTCCCAGACAACTGAGCCACCAACCGCTGCATGGAGACGTTCGCCCACACGATCCGGCCCGCGCGGTCCACACTGGTCACCGCGTCCTGCATCGAGTCCAACAGCGCCTCCAGTTTCCTGCGGGTCTCCGCGCTGGCCTCCAGTTGCTGCTCCACCTGACGCCGGGAGCTGAGCAACGCGCGCATCAGCGGCTCGAACTGCCGCACAGGCGCCTCCGGCAACTGCCTCTCCAGATCCGCCACGTTGGACGCTGCCGGCTCAACCTGCTCTACAATCCGGGTCACCAGACGCCTAACCCATGCGGCCAGCCAAAGCGCGATGAGCAGCGCGGCAACCAAGGCCATCCAGCGTGACGGCAACAGCATGGCGACGCCCACCGCCAGCACCACGCCGACCAGCATTCGCCAAAGCAAGGCAAGGTAGAGGCTCTTCTGCAACCAGGATCCCATGGTAAAAGCCTACTCGGTCGCCGTGGTTGTCGCAGAACCTTCCGCGCTGCCCGCACCGCCAATCCGGGCGGTTGGGGGTTCCTTCACGCGGGGAAGATCAAATCGGTAACCGGCCCCGCGCATGGTCTTGAGAAACCGGGGCGTCTCCGGATCCACCTCAATCTTCTCCCGGATGCGGCGGACGTAGACATCCACGCTGCGCGGGGTCACAAAGCGCGCATCGCCCCACACCGCATCCAGCAGATGATCGCGGCTGAAGACTCTTCCCGGATGGCGCGCCAGGTAATCCAGCAGCCGGAACTCGGTGGCTGTGGTCGTCACCAGTTGCTGGTTGACCCGCAACTGCATGGAGTTGCCATCGATTTCAAGCGTGTCGATGGTCAGCACCGGCGGCGCGCCTGCGCTCTCCGCAGGGCGTTCAAATCGCCTGAGCACGGCCTTCACCCGGGCCAGCAGTTCGCGCATCGCAAAGGGCTTTGTAATATAGTCATCGGCGCCCAGCTCCAGGCCATGAACACGATCATTCTCCGCCGCCCGGGCGGTCAAAAAGATGATCGGCACGCTGGCCAGGGCAGGGTTTTGCCGCAGCCTGCGGCATAGGTCCAGTCCGTCGCCGCCGGGCACCATGATGTCCAGCAGGAACAAGGCGGGCCGCTGCCGTTCCGCGTCCTGAACGATGCTTCCGACCGTCGGATACGCCTTCACGGTGTATCCGGCCCCTTCCAACTGGAACTGCACCAGCCGCCGTATGTCTGCTTCATCTTCCAGGACGAAGACTACCTGACTCACACACTCTCCCGTTCGCGTCAACCCGCCCGCATCCGCGTCCAGCTTAATCCATTCCGCTCCCGGCGTTGAATAAAAGACGGTTAAACCAGAGCAGACCCTCCGGGCGCCATCGCCATCAACTCCGCCTGGTCGATCACCGGCACGCCGAGCTGCCGGGCCTTCTCCAGCTTGGATCCGGCCTCGGCGCCCGCCACCACAAAGCTGGTCTTCTTGCTCACCGATCCCACCACCTTGCCTCCGGCTGCCTGGATCCGCTCTGTCGCCTGCTCCCGGGTAAGCGTGGGCAGCGTGCCAGTAAGCACAAACGTCAGGCCACTCAGCGAACTTCCCCGCGCCTTGCGCTCCGCGGTAAAGGTAAGCCCGTAGCCGCGCAGCCGCTCCACCAGAGCCCGGTTGCGCGGGCTGGAGAAGAACTCCCGCACCGTCTCGGCCACCTTGGGCCCGATGTCATGCACGCGGGTCAGATCCTCGATGCCGGCCGCCATGATCGCATCGATCGAACCAAACTCCTCGGCCAGCGCCAGCGCGGTCCGCTCTCCTACGTGGCGTATGCCCAGCCCCAGAACAACTCGCTGCAGCGGTTGCTGTTTGGACCGCGCAATCTGCTCCAGCAGCGCATCGGCTGTCTTCTCACCCACCCGATCCAGGCCCAGCAAGGAGGTTCGGTTCACCTTCTTAGGGTCATAAAGATCGGCGATCGAACGATCGG
>JAKART010000456.1 GCA_021819255.1 Acidobacteriota bacterium | reverse complement strand
GGTGTGCATCGATGGAATGGGCAATCCCCATCGTTCCAAGAGCTTCCACGACGCCCACGCCTCCAGCCCGGCGGAGATGGGAGACGACACGATCCCGGACCAGGTCTCTGGCATCAAGGATCTGGCCTCGCGCGATGCATGGATCGATCTGAACCGGGTCGGCATCACCGGGCACTCCGGCGGAGGCAACGCAACCGTGTCCGCCATGTTCCACTTTCCCGACTTCTTTCAGGTGGGATGGGCCGAGAGCGGCAACCACGACCCACGGGAGTATGAGGATGACTGGGATGAGCGCTGGGCGGGGCTGGAGACCATGGGTCCGGATGGCGCCGACAACTATAACGCCCAGGCCAATGAGAACTATGCGGCCAACCTGAAGGGCCGCCTGATGCTGGTTCATGGCACGATGGACGACAACGTTCCACCCAACAATACCCTGCTGGTGGTCAACGCGCTGATCCAGGCCAACAAGAACTTTGATATGCTCATGCTGCCCAACATGCATCACGGCTATGCGCAGGATGAGCCGTATGTGATGCGGCGCAGGTGGGATTACTTTGTGAAGTACCTGTCCGGTGGCGTGCCGCCAACGGACTATGTGCCCACGTCCTACGACCAGATCTTGAAGGCCTACAGAGCGGGGAGATAGCGCTTGCGCAGAGGGGAGAGGTCCACACGGCGTGGGGAGGAGAGCTGCCGCATCCTCCCTTGCTCCTGCTGAACCGCCCGGCTGAGCAGCGGCTGGATCAGAACATTGCCAGGATCTCAGCCGGGGTCACGCCTTTGGTGCGCAGGGTGCGCAGAGCCAAAGCATCGTGGCGTTTGGCCAGGCGCACGCCGGCGTTGTCGCGCACCAGATCGCAGTGGAAGTAGGCAGGGGTGGGATAGCCCAGGGCGCGCTGCAACAGAATCTGGCGCGCGGTGGACTTCAGCAGATCGCCGCCCCGAACCACCTCGGTGATGCCGGTAAGGGCGTCGTCAACGACGCAGGCGAGCTGATAGCTGGGCAGGCCGTCGGCGTCGCCGTCCAGCGCCTTGCGCCAGATCAGGAAGTCTCCAAAGTCCGCTGAAGTGGTGAAGGACTGCGGCCGGGCGTGGAGGTCAGTGAAGGCGACCTTCACGTGGTCGGGGGTGCGGAAGCGGTAGTTGCAGCCGGAAACGAAAGTGTTCGCTGGAGAAGCCGTGGACGGCCGGCAGCGATTGTTGTAGATGGGCTCATCGTCCTCGGGCGCGGCGGCGGCGTCTTCATGCGGAGCCTGCGTGGCGGCTGCAAGATCGCGCCGTGAACACATGCAGGGGTAAGCCAGGCCCGCGGCCAGGAGCCGATCGAGAGCCGCGCGGTAGATGGGAAGCCGTTCGCTCTGGCGAAGCTCGGCGTCCCAGCGAATGCCGAGCCAGAGCAGATCCTCGCGCATGGCGGCAGAGAACTCGGGGCGTGCGCGCTGCCGATCCAGATCTTCGTCACGCAGGTAGAGAATGCCGTGCGCGGAACGGGCGCGCTGGTGCGCGAGGAAGAAGGTGCGCGCGTGGCCGAGGTGCAGCAGCCCCGTGGGCGATGGAGCCAGACGGCCGATGTAGGAGATGGTCATGCTTTTCAGAGGCAGCCGGTGTCGAGACGCGGATGGTCAGCCCGCCAGGCCGCAGTGCTTCACGCCGAATGGGCCGGGATCCGCTCGCATCACTCTCTCCTCATGGTATCCAAGGCGTTCAGCGGCGCTTTGAATCTTGACGGGCTCTTGAGCCGCCGCGGCGGCGTTAAAGCTGTCCAAGCCCGGAGTAACCGGAAGAACGATCAAGAGGAAACCTGCTCTGTCAGCGAGCCCCATGGCAGGGCCGACGACTCTGCGGGCCGGAAACGCTGCGGAAGCTTCGTCCGGGTAGATCGGTATCATGGAGTCATGACCCTGTTGCATTTTCTCAGAGAGCTTCCGCTCGTGTGGTTCCTCCTGGGGTGTGTGCTGGCCGGGTCAGGTGTCGCTCTGAGCAGGATTCTATCGCCAGGCGAGGCCTCTCGGTGGCTGTGGGGGACCGCGTTGACGGCCGGGGCCGTGGTGATTTGCGCCTACCTCGCGGTGACCCTCTACTCCCTGCATTGCTTTGTGCTGCAGCTCGATGAGGCGAACATCCTGAGCGTCTCGGCAGCGGCGCTTCGCGGGCTGCCCATGTATCAATCGCCGTGGTCGCCTGAGTCCAGCTACTCGCTCATGTACGGCCCGATTACGTTTCTCATCTATCGCCTTGCTCTCGTGATGGGTGGAGTGGACCACTTCTGGATCATTCGTTGTTTTGTGGTTACCGCCAATCTTGGTCTATGCGCGGCGCTCTATCGTCTGCTGCGCAAGTTCGTCTCACCGGGCGCGGCCGTCGCTCTGCTCACGTTTCCTCTGAGCATTCTTCTGCAACACACAGAGGATTCCCTCTCGGCCCGTTCGGATATATGGATCATCCTCTTCGCGGCGCTCGCTATCCTTTGCAGCTACCTCGAAGAAGAGCTTGCCGCCGTCTTCCTTACGGGGATCATGGGGAGCCTGATCGTTGATCTCAAGATCACGGCAGCCCCGGCTATCTTCTTTCCGCTTCTTATCCTCT
>JAKART010000024.1 GCA_021819255.1 Acidobacteriota bacterium | reverse complement strand
CCGCCTGCCAGGCTTCCTGGGTGGAGAGCATCGTGGTGGTGTAGACGGTCGGTCCCGGCCGAGTCACCGGGCCAACTCTGCGGCCGTGCTTGTACTGCGGAGGCGGGGGTATAGGGTTGGTCCAGTCGTAACCGTAGCCGCCGATGGAGCAGATGATCTTCTGCAATGGAACAACCTTCATCAGGGCGCGCAGGTTGTCTTCAAACTGATCTTGACCCGCGATGGGTCCGGGATCGGTGCCCCACTGATGTTGCCCGTAGTTCATCAAAATCAGGCCGTCGGAGTGGGCAGCCAGATACTTCAGGTCCAGGCTGCCGGGATCCACCGGAACGTTGATGTAAAGGCGCAGATGCCGAGATTGGAAGTCGGCGTACAGCGCCCCCACCAACTGGCTGTACGCTATCTGGGCGTCGTCCGGCAGGGCCTGGAAGTCCAGGTCGAGGCCCCGGTAGCGCGTGTTGGTGTTGAGAAAGAGATCGATCTGGTGAATGAATTTGCCGCGAGCCTCCGGGCTCAGCAGGAACTGTTCCACGCTCGGCTCGAAGACGCCTTCCGTCGGGCTGTAGTTGTTCACCATAGGGAAGATCTCGGTGTCTTCTCGAGCATCCTGAATGGTGCGAAGAATCTTGTTCTGGTGATCAACGCCATGGACCCCGGCCGAGTCGACCACGGCGAAAGGAGTCTCGTCCGAGGTGTAGGCGGTCAGCGATCCGTCCGCGCTCAGCACGTGGAGCCACTCGGGAAAGAGCAGGTCGATCTGCTTGACGTGCTCTTTGAAGGAGGCATAGCTGCCGGGGTCAAGATCGGTATAGAAGGCGGCGCGCAGACCTTCACCCTGGTTCAGAACCACGTCGGAGGGCTTCAGGTTGGTCTTGCGATGGGCCGAACGATTCAGCTTTTCCCGGGAGCGCAACTCAGGAGCGGGAGGATTTGAAAGGGCACGGTAGCGCCGGGTGACGGAGTGAAAGTTCAAGCCTTGCATCGGCTTCATTCTCACCAGGCCCACCACAAAGACGATCCCGACGGCGGCGCCCAGAAGCGCCAGCACGTCAAATAAGCGCCGCAATCGTTTCCAGCGTTTGCGCTGCGGGTCGTAGAAGACTTGTTTTTTCATCGACAGGGAAAAGGCGTACTTCTTAAGATAATACCGATTCCAGATCGACGAGAGCCGCGCGCTGCTTCTCGGCTCCGGTCGGAAACAGATAGGATGCAGGGAAGTGGATAAGGCGAGATTGAAACTTGGCTGGGGCGCGGCGCTTGCGACCGGCGCAGGGCTGCGTCTGCTGTTCTTCTTTCGACTGCGCACCGCGGCCTCCGGCGACTCCTGGATCTATACTGCGCTGGCCCGTAATCTTCTCGCGCACCACTTCTATGGATACGCTGGAACGCCCCTGCAGCCCACGCTGATTCGTCTGCCCGGATACCCGCTTTTTCTAGCGGCCTGCGATGCGCTGTCTGGCCGGTTTCACCCCGTCTTCATCCTCTGGGCCCAGATGACGCTGGATCTGCTGGGATGCGCTCTGCTGGGGCTGCTCTCCGCCAGCCTGGCGCAAAGGGTGGCGGGGGCCGCGGAGACTTCGGGGGCGAGCCCGGCCCGGGTAGGGCTGGCCGCGGTCTGGCTGGCGGCTCTGTGTCCGTTTACCGCCAACCTCACGGTTGTCCTCCTGCCGGAGTCTCTCAGCGTCTTTTGCGTGGTCACCACCTTGTTTGCCCTGGAGAGATGGGAAGCCTGCTGCAGGCAGGAAAAGTGGAGTTGCAGAGGTGAGGCCGGGGTCTGGACGGCGGTGATCGGATGTTCCCTCGCCTGGGCCGTGCTGCTCCGGCCGGACCAGGGTCTTCTGGCGGCTGTGGTCTTGCCCGCCATGCTGTGGGTGTGCTGGCGAACCGGAGCCCGGCAGGGGGTGGGCTTGATGGGGCGTTTTTGGCCGGCCACGGCGGCCGGTTTGCTGTTTCTGCTGCCGCTGCTGGCGTGGGGAGCGCGCAACTGGAGGGTCTTCCACGTGCTCCAGCCGCTGGCGCCGCGCTATGCACAGGACCCTGATGAGCAGCCGCCGTTTGGATTCAACCGCTGGTACCGAAGCTGGGCGATTGAGTACAAATCCAACCTCGATATCTACTGGAGGTACGACGATGATCCAATCCACATGCGCGATCTTCCCGCCCGGGCTATCGACAACCCGCAGCAGAGACGGGAGACCCAGGAGGTCTTTGATGGCTACAACCAGATATTGACCGCAACTCCGGAGCTGGATGCGGAGTTCGCGCGGATTGCGAACCAGCGGATCGCCACCCACCCGGTGCGCTACTACCTTGGATTACCGATGGCTCGGGAACTGGATATGTGGCTTCGTCCCAGGCTGGAGTTTCTGGCCATGCCGGTGGACTGGTGGAGGTTTTCTCTTCATCCGAGGCAGTCCGCCGAGGAGGCAGCCTACGCGCTCGTCAACGCTCTTTATTTGGCGCTGGCTCTGTTTGGCCTGCTGCGCTGGGCGCAACGACGATGCCTTGGCGGGGAGCTGATGGTCTTCGTGATGCTGGCGTTTGTGGCGCTCCGCATTGCCCTGTTGCTGACGCTGGATAACTCCGAGCCGCGCTACACGCTGGAGTGCTTTCCGGTGGTGATCGTTCTGGGGGCTATGGCGTTGCTGCCGCAAACTAGACCATTTTCCCTGAAGGCGTAAGCAAGGGGAACGACTCCTGTGGGCGTTTTCCTCAATGAAAACGCCACTGAACGCCCGCTTCCGTACACCCATCATCAGGGAAAATGGTCTAGTGGTTGACGATGCTGGTGTGGGAGTTCTTCCGGATCGCGAAGGGTTTCATGTCGATGTGACCGTTGGACTGGATCTCTGAGTAATTACAGGTCCTGCGGTCATCGTTGCTGAGGTAGAAGATCTGCCGCAGGGAGAGCGCACGGGAGGGATCCACCCAGATGGTGATGTGGGTGAAGTTCTTCTCATCCGGATCTTTGCTGACCAGGTCCAGTTTTTCCGTCTGCACCTGTTTGCTCCCCTCACTGAGCTTTTCTGGCCCCAGGTCCAGGATCTTCCAGGACTTTTCCAGGTCCGCGCCGCTGCCGCCAAAACCCAGTGTGATGTACCGCTCCTCCTGCGCCTGGTTGGAGCCGGCGTGCAGCACTGTGAGTTGATTGACACCCGGATCGAAGAGTTCGAGCAGGCCGTCTTTGTACTGGACCACCTTCTGTGGCTTGCCGTCCGGACCATCGATCACCACGCCCATCTGGATGGCTGCTCCTTTGCGCAGGAAGTAGATTGAGCCGGTCTGGGTCGTGGTGTCGCGGACCACGCGCTCGTAGTACTGGCAGTTCATCTGGGCGCGAGCGCTGCGGAACTGCTTGCTGGCTTGGTTCATCTGTTGCAGGATCGCGTTCAGATGAGACGAGTTGGACTGAGCGGATAGCGCGCTGGGAAGGAAGCTGAGGGCCAGGGCTGTGGAGAGAATCGGGCGGTGGAACATGAGCTTTGATCTCCTGCATCGACTGCTTGAGTTTGGCCGGCTTACGACGCCGGCCCACAAAAGTGTTTGGATTCGGGTTTGCGGGCGTTGCATGGCTTCGGTTTGTGGATCCGCAGAGGTTGTTGGATGCGCAGGAACGCCGGTGGGGGTAAGCTCCGGGCGGCCGGCAGGTTTCCACGGGTCCGGCCGCAGCTTTCGGATCTGCTTTCGGATCTGGCTTTGGATCTAACGGACAATGGTGGCA
Source organism: Acidobacteriota bacterium (assembly GCA_021819255.1). Taxonomy (GTDB): domain Bacteria; phylum Acidobacteriota; class Terriglobia; order Terriglobales; family Acidobacteriaceae; genus Granulicella. The sequence goes on along the minus strand of JAKART010000024.1, from coordinate 8,886 downwards.
TCATAGGCGACAACGTGGCCTTTGGCGTCTACCACGGGAGAGTAGTTCTTCACGGTGACGCCGCCGGCGATCGGCTCTACCACATCGAGAATGGCCTGACGCAGGTCAGCATCGGATTTTGCGCCGTGCAGATCGTCGACGCGTATCTCATAGATGAAGGTGGGTTCCTCGTCCTCGCCGTGAGCCGCCTTCACCAGCACCTCGCTGTGCTGCAGCGGCGCCTGCTCTACCGGTTTGTCTTTGAAGTCGATCCAGCGCGGGGAAAGAAAGAGGAAGAGCAGAATCAGGGTGACCATCACGTCGTAGTGGAAGCTGCCGCGTTCGTAGGTCCAAAAAATGTAACTGCGCAGGGTATTCATAAAGCACGCCCCAGGGATTGGCGGGTAATGACCGGCTCGCCGTTCATGTACGGCCGCAGGGCCTCCGGAATCCGGACCGAGCCGTCGGCCTGCTGGTAGTTCTCCAGGATGGCCAGGTAGGTGCGGCCAATGGCCAGACCGCTGCCATTGAGAGTATGCACGAACTCAGCCTTTTTGGCCCCGGCCGGGCGATAACGAATGTTGGCTCGCCGGGCCTGGAAGCCCTCGAAGTTGGAGCAGGAAGAGATCTCGCGGTAGGTCTGCTGGCCAGGGAGCCATACCTCCAGATCATAGGTCTTGGCGGAACTGAATCCCATATCTCCGGTGCAGAGCAGTATCCTCCGGTAGGGCAGGTCCAGGCGCTCCAGCACCGCTTCGGCGTGCCGCGTAAGGGCTTCATGCTCGGCGCAGGAGTCTTCCGGACGAGTGAACTTCACCAGCTCCACCTTCTGGAACTGGTGCTGACGGATCATGCCGCGCGTGTCCTTGCCGTGCGAGCCGGCTTCCGAGCGAAAGCACGGCGTCCACGCGGTAAAACTGATGGAACCGTTGGACAGGTCGATGATCTCGTCGCGGAAGATGTTGGTCACCGGAACCTCAGCCGTGGGAATCAGCCAATGGTCGCTCTCCTGAAACTCACCGGCCACGTAAGAACCTTTGTCATCGCAATGGAAGAGATCCTCTGCAAACTTTGGCAGTTGGCCGGTTCCGAACAGCGAGCGGGAGTTCACCAGGCTTGGCGGAAGAACCTCCACGTAGCCATGCTCTTTGGTATGCAGGTCGAGCATGAAGTTGGTCAGGGCGCGTTCCAGCCGGGCACCCGAGCCAAGTTGCAGGACAAACCGCGCCCCGGAGATCTTGGCCGCGCGCTCAAAGTCCAGGATCCCAAGCTGCTCGCCGATCTCCCAGTGGGGTTTGGCAGGGAAGTCAAAGCTCGGAATCTCGCCCCACGTCTTTTCACAGACGTTCTCATGCTCGGAGGTTCCCACCGGGACCGACTGGTGGGGAAGGTTGGGAAGGGTCGCCAGCAGCGACCGCAGCTTTTGATCGGCCGCAGCCGCAACCGCCTCCAGCCGTTCGGTCTTCTCCTTGAGGGCCAATGTCTTTGCCGCGACAGCAGATGTCTCCGCCCCCTCGCGCTTCAGCCGGCCAAACTCCGCGGCAAGGGAGTTGCGCTGGGCCTTGAGCGTCTCCGCCTCCGTGATGGCCGTCCGGCGCTCCGCGTCCAAAGCGGAGAATCCGCGCAGCAGAGACGGGTCAACTCCGCGCAGGCTCAGCCTTTCTTCAAGCTGCGGAAGATTCTCCCGCACAAATGCTAAATCATACATACCGTTCTATTTTAGCGTGTGATCCGGGGTTGTTGGCAGTGCCTCGCCGCTGTCGGCAGAGTTTCTCCCCAGCTCTGCGCGGTGCGGAGTCCACAGGCGATGCGCTTAGAATTTGAAGGGAAGAAGCATCGAGACGAAACAATCAGGATGAATCATTTGCAGATGGAAGAGACGGTTGGTTTGAAGGCTGTAAAGCGCGCGCTATTCTCCGTTACCGATAAAACTGGAGTAGTGGAGTTCGCTCGAGTGCTGGCGGAGCTGGGTGTGGAGCTGGTATCCACAGGCGGAACCTCCAAGGCGCTGCGGGACGCAGGGTTGCAGGTAAAGGATGTCGCCGAGCTGACCGGCTTTCCGGAGATGCTGGACGGGCGGGTCAAGACGCTGCATCCCAATGTGCATGGAGGCATTCTTCACCGCCGGGATCTTCCCGAGCACGTTGCCGCCGTGGCCGAACATGGCATTGCGCCCATCGATATGGTCGTGGTGAACCTGTACGCATTTGAGAAGACGGCGGCGCGGCCCGGCGTGACCACGCCGGAGATGATTGAAAACATTGATATCGGAGGGCCGTCGATGCTGCGCTCGGCGGCCAAGAACTTCCATGACGTGGCTGTCGTCTGCAACGCGGCTGACTACGCCCTGCTGTGCGAGGAGTTGCGAGCCAACTCGGGCAACCTCAGTCTGGCTACGCGCTGGCGGCTGGCGCGCGCCGCCTTTGCCACCACGGCGGCGTATGACGCGGCTATCGCTACCACCCTGGAGGCCCTGCCGGCGGATCCTTTGCAGCCGCTCCCCTCCGCCGCTCCGGCGGATCCTTTGCAGCCGCCACCTGTACTGCGAGTATCGGCCCGGTTGAGGAACCCGCTACGCTACGGCGAGAATCCGCACCAGAGCGCTGGTGTGTACAGCGATGGCTCCGGCAGGGGAATCGCCAACGCCAGACAGTTCCAAGGCAAAGAGCTGAGTTACAACAACCTGGTGGATCTGGATGCCTGCTGGTCGATGGCCAGCGAGTTTGAGCACCCGGCGGTGATCATCGTCAAGCACACCAACCCCTGCGGCGTTGCCATGGGGACCAGCGTGGAGCAGGCTTACCTTCGCGCCCTGGCCGCTGATCCGGTTTCAGCCTTTGGCGGTGTCATCGGCGTGAATCGAGCAGTGGATGGCGCGGCCGCGGCGGAGATGGCCAAACTGTTTGTGGAGGCGATCGTGGCTCCCGACTTCACCGCCGAGGCCCTGGAGCGGTTCGCGGCCAAGAAGAATCTGCGCCTGCTCAAGATCGTCCCCGCGGTTCCGGCAAGGGTGATCAAGCAGATCTCCGGAGGCTACCTGCTGCAGGACGAAGACCGGGCGGCGGTAACCGCCGGGAGCCTGACCTTCCCCACCCAGCGCAAGCCGAGTGCCGAAGAGATCGAAGGCATGCTCTTTGCCTGGAAGGTGTGCAAGCACGTGAAGTCCAACGCCATTGTCTATGCGCGGCTGGAGGGGGGCTTTGGGCAGACCGTCGGCATTGGAGCAGGGCAGATGAGCCGCGTGGATGCGGCGCGATTTGGCGCGATGAAAGCCGTGCTTCCGCTGGCTGCAACGGTGGCCGCCTCCGATGCCTTCTTCCCCTTTCCGGATGGCGTTGAAACCATTGCTCAAGCGGGCGCCAGGGCGATCATCCAGCCTGGCGGCTCCATGCGGGATGCGGAGGTGATTGAAGCGGCCGATCGCCTGGGCCTGACGATGGCCTTGACCGGGATCCGTCACTTTCTCCATGGGTGATCGCCCGAAGCCGGCGAAACGGGCCAAAGGCGGCAGGGACTGGTAAAGGCGGCAGGGACTGGTAGAGTCGCATCAAAACCTTGTAATGTAGCGTCTAAGGGGTAGATAGTGCGATGCCCGATGATTCCCGCCCTTGCCGGGGTCCACTCCCCGGGATTCCGCAGTCCAGGATCTTTCATGAGCCGATTTTTTCTCCGCGCTACTCTCGTGTCCATAGCCCTTGCGGCCTTTGGCTCGCCCAGTCATCTCTTTGCGCAGGCCTCTAGCGTTCCGGCGTCCTCAGCCTTGGCAAGCGCGCAGCCAGTGGATCACGCCGAGTCCTATTTCCATTACGGAATGGCCAAGCTCTATGAGAATGAGGCGGTAGCCTCGGGAAGACAGGATCTAGCCTCGCAGGCGATCGAGCAGTACAAGCTGGCCCTGGATGCCGATCCCAACTCCCGCATCTTGCAGGATGGGGTCGCCAACCTCTACTTCCGGCTGGGCAGAATCCGTGAGGCGGTGGCCGCGGCGGAGGCTCAGATCAACAAGCACCCGGACGATATCGATGCCCATCTTTTGCTGGGGCACGTCTATCTGCGCTCCATTGGCGACGGACAGGGTCCGGAAACCGAACAGATGTTGCAGGCCGCTATCAAGGAGTACCAGACCATCGTCTCCCTAAAGCCAGGGGATCTCGAGAACCAGTTGCTTTTGGGACAGTTATATAGCTTGAATCGGCAACCATTGAAGGCGGAAGAGCAGTACAAGATCGCTGAAAAGATCGATCCTACGAATGAGGACGTGGTGCTGGACATCGCTCGGCAGTACTCGGAAGAGGGCGATCTCAACCAAGCCGCGGGTGTGATCGCCAAGGTGCCTCTCAGTGACCGGACCGCTCGCATGGATTTTGCGCTGGCCGGCCTCTATGACCAGTTGAAGCGTCCCAAGGACGCCGCCAAGGCATACCAGGATGCATTGGACCAAGACCCGGGAAACACCAATGCGGAGCGTGGCCTGGCCGCGGCGCTGGCCCGTGCCGGGGAGACTGCCGAGGCCGCGAAGGTGAACGCGGAGATTCTCGCATCCAATCCGGACGACCCCCAGGCGTTAATGCGGGAGGGGGAGTTGCAACGCCAGAAGGGCGAGTTTCAGCAGGCTCTGGCCACCTTCAAGAAGGTGCAGGCGCAGATTCCCAATGGGAATGATCCTGAGCTGATCTACAACGAGGCGCTTGCCTACGATGGGCTGGGCCGCTTTCCAGAGTCCATGAAGGCGATCAAGCTGTTGCTGAGCGTGACCGCCGCTCCTGACGGCAAGTACAGCGGCGATGCCGAACAGAATCGCGCCGCACTCTTGCAGTTGCTCGGCAGAGTGGCGGGCCAGGCCGGCGATGACGATGCAGCGATCGAGGCCTATCAGCAGATGGCTGCGCTGGGAGGCGGCTATGCCGCCCAGGCCACGGACTCCGAAGTGGATGTGTACCGTGATGCGCACCAGTGGACCAAAGCCTTACAGGTGTCCGCCGATGCGGCCAAGGCCATGCCCTCCAATCATGACGTGCAGCTTACCTACGCTCTGCAACTGGCCGATGCCGGTAAATTGGCGGAGGCGGTCAAGCTGGCGCGTGCGCAGTTGACCGGAACGCCGGATGATCGCGACGTGTACTACGATCTGGCGGAGATGTATGTGCGCGCCAAGCGCTGGAAGGATGCATCGCACGCATTTGATAAGGCCGCTTTGCTCGCTTCAAAGCCGGATGACAAGGTGATTCTGTACTACTTCCGCGGCGATGCGGAGCTGCGCGAGAAGTCCTACGATCAGGCGGAAGCGGACTTCCAAAAGGGGCTGGCGATCTCGCCGGACAATGCGTCCATTGAGAACGATCTGGGCTATATGTACGCCGACCGCGGCATCAAGCTGGATCAGGCGGTGGAGCTGCTGAAGAAGGCCGTGGCCTCTGATCCGCAAAACTACGCTTTCCTGGATTCGCTCGCCTGGGCGTACTACAAGCAAGGCATGTACGCCCTGGCGCAGAATTATGAGCTCAAGGCGGTAAAACTGATGCCCAACGACCCCACGGTTCTGGCGCATCTGGGAGCAGTCGAGGCCAAGAACGGCAAGCTGCAGGAGGCCATCGATGACTGGCAGAAGTCACTGCAGGAGTTCTCAACCTCCTTGGCGCCGGACATCGATCCGGCGGATGTGACCAAGGTGCGGCACGAACTGGAGAGCGCGCGGGTTCGTCTGGCGCACTTAGGCGAGGCCCCGGCCAAGTAACCGCATTTTCTCACCGGGATGCATTGCCGTGGCCGCGCTACACTTGTACCTGCATGGTTCCCAATCTGCACTCCTGCGGCGTCTTCTCTGAGGAAGAGCGCGCCCTTTCGCTGCGCGCCTTCCCGGCGCCTTCCAGTGATGAGCGAACAGCCTTTGAGCGCGATCGGGATCGCATTGTGCAGGCGCGCGCCTTTCGCCGCCTGGCGGGCAAGACGCAGGTCTTTACCAGCCGGGCCTCGGACCACTTTCGCAGCCGCCTCACCCACACCATTGAGGTTGCCCAGGTAGCTCGCCAGGTGGCCGGCGCCCTGCATCTGAATGCGGATCTGGCCGAGGCGCTGGCGCTGGTGCATGATATCGGCCATCCTCCCTTTGGGCATGCGGGAGAGCGTGCGTTGGATGCGTGTTTGCGGCAGCATGCCCTCAGTTTCGATCACAACCTGCATGCGCTGCGCATCGTGGAACGCTTTGAACAGCGCTACGCCGGCCATCGTGGCCTGAATCTTACCCTGGGAACGCGCGAGGGAATCGTCAAACACTCGCGTGATTACGCAGTCGAGGAGCATCCTGGACTGGCCCGGTACTTTCCGGGGCAGAAGCCGCCGATCGAAGCCCAGCTCATCGATCTGGCCGACGAGATTGCCTATCTCACCGCGGACCTGGACGATGGCGTGGAGTCCGGTCTGCTGGAGATCGGCCACATTCGAGAGAACGTCGAGATTCTCCGTCAGAGCTACCTGGCCGTCGAGCGCGTCCATCCGCGGGCGGAGGAGAAGTACATCTTTCATGATGCGTTGCAGGCGATGCAGAAGACGCTGATCCTGGATCTGATCCACGCCACGGCTGCGAGGGTCGAGAGCGCCGGCGCCAGATCGCTTCAGGACATCCGGGCGCTGGATGAGCGCGTGGCGGTTCTTTCGCCCTCCGTCGAAGCCCTGCGCAGGCAGGGCAAGAGCTATCTCTATGAGACCCTCTACACCTGTCCGGCTTTGGAGTTGGAGCATGAGAAGGCCGAAGAGGTGATTCGCGCGATATTTGGCTACTGGATTCAGTACCCGGAGGAACTGCCGGAGTCCTACGCGGAAGATGCCCGTTCGGATGGCCTGGCGCGGGTGGTAGCCGACTACATCGCGGGCATGACGGACAACTTCATTCTGTTGCAGTACGCCGAGGTTCGGCGCAAGATCCGGCTGGGGCACGGCTCTCTCGGAGGGTTTCGCGTCTCTGGGAGTGGAGAAGCTCGGTGAGCCTTGCAAAAGCTCTGTGGCGCTGCGATTGGGTCGCTGCCGATTCTTTGCTGTTGCTGGCGCCTTGCTGCTTGTTCTTCGATTCTTGTGTGTCGATTCTTTGACACCTACCGCGCCTGTTGTTAGCGTAAGAGAGTAGGCTATCCTTTCCGGATGGCTGGAGCGTCCCCGTCGTCCAGTGGTTAGGACATCGCCCTTTCACGGCGATAACACGGGTTCAAATCCCGTCGGGGACGCCAACAAAACAAAAGACTTACAAGAAAATCTCCAATTTGATTGCCGTCCGATAACGTCCAATAAGACGGCGCTCACTCCGAATCCCCTTTTTTCGGTTCAAATACCAGCCTCGCAACCTTGCTTTGTGCGCTGCGCTTGATGTCCGTCACCGCTTGCGCATAGAGGTTCATGGTCACACTGCTGTTGGCATGTCGCAGCAGCTCCTGCACCGTCTTCACATCTTCCCCATGCGACTTGAGAATCGTCGCAAAAGAATGACGGAAGGTATGCCACCCTACTTTTCCAGTGATCTCCGCCGCCTTGAGGGCTGGCCGGATGTACACCCGGAAAAGAGAGAACGACCAGTACGGAAGCTCACCCTTGCTGGCCGGACTGGCGAAGACCCAGTCGTCATCCATCGGGTACGGCGACCGTCTGCGCCACAAGAGCAGAACCTCCGCCAACTCGGGATCGAGCGGGACAGGCTTCTGCGATGCCTCCGTCTTGCACGGACCGACGCGCTGAAGAGAGATGGAACGGGTAACGTGCAGTTCGAGGTTATCGAAGTCCACGTCCGACCATTTCAGCGCCAGCAGCTCGCTCACGCGCAGCCCAGTGAGAATGTCGAGAAGCACGGCGGTCTTGCCCGGCTCCTTGATGTGTTCAAGCAGTGACTTGAGCTGCTCGATGTTCAACACCACCGGAACCCTCTGCCGCTTGGCGCTCTGACGCACATGCGTAATCGGGTTCTTGTCGTGCCATTCCCAGCGGATCGCGTGATTGAAGATGGCGTGCATGAGGTTGCGTATTTTTGCCTTGCTGCCGTTCGCCAGTGGAAGCGACCGCAGCCATTCCTCAACAATGACTGCCTTCACGTCCTTCAAACGGTAGGAAGACCACCGTGGAAGAATCCAGCGTTCCAGATAACCTTCGTTCGTCCGAATTGTGGCGAAGGTTTTGCTTCCGCCCTCGCACAGTTCCTTTTCGCGATAGTGCTGCGTCAGCGTGCTGAAACTGATCGCGTCGATCTGTGCGCGCGGGGTTTCCGCGTTGATATTTACCCTAAGAGCCGCAACCGCTTTCTGCGCCAATGCCTCGGTCGGATACTCGTGACGAGAACCGATCATGCAACTGCGCCGTCTGCGCGTGCCGTCCAGTTGTGTTTCATACCAGCGGTACTCCCAGACCTGATCGCCTGCCGCGCGCTCGTAGAGCCGTAATGAACCTTGCTGAAAACGAATCCGCTTCATGGATATTCTCCTGTCAGCGGAAACAGGTGGCTCCTCTCAAGCGTAGCTCATCTCTTCCCGCGTCGCTATTCAGGTTGGGCATTTTTAGCTGGCAACTCGGGAGTTCATCCACCGGTCAATTGCGGATTTGCGAAAACGCCAGAGTCTGCCGCATTTCACGGCGGGGATCATTCCCTCGCGCGCCCATCGATGCAGACTCTTTTCGGAAATCCTGTATTGGGCCGCCACTTCATGGCTGTCATACAAAGGTTCAAGATGAACCGGGCGATTCGTCCGCGATCTCACCGATCTTGAGGGTTTCTTCTCCATACGGCACCTCACAGTCGTGATGTAGTGAGATTGAACCCGCCATCACTTGCCGTCCAATACTTGCTGTCTATGGAGCCATGCCTTCTGTCTATAGGTGAGCCTCGAAAACGAATGCTTTCAGGCGCTGCGATAGCTTCCATCTATGACCGAA
>JAKART010000455.1 GCA_021819255.1 Acidobacteriota bacterium | reverse complement strand
AGGCGCGCCTCAAAGCGTGCGGAAAGGTTGCGCTCAAACTCCGGCCACCCTTGCGCCCCCGGGATCATCTCTCGAAGCTGCGCCATCATCTGGCACCCGTTGCAGACGCCCAGCGAGAAGGTCTCCGGGCGCTCGAAGAACTCCCTAAAGGCATCCTTCAGCCGCTCATTGAAGAGGATGGTCTTCGCCCATCCACTTCCGGCTCCCAGAACATCTCCGTAGGAGAACCCTCCGCAGGCGGCCAGTCCCTGAAACTGCTCCAGTAGAACGCGGCCACTCAGCAGATCGCTCATCGTCACGTCCTGAGCGATAAACCCGGCACGGTCAAAAGCTGCGGCCATCTCCACCTGTCCGTTCACCCCCTGCTCGCGGAGGATGGCCACACGGGGACGCGCCGCATGCACAAAAGGAGCGTTCACACGCTCGGCAAGGTCAAAGGCCACTCGCACCGCGAGTCCGGGACGCTCCGCATCCTGCAAAAGCGAAAACTCCTGCCGCGCGTTCTCTGGGTTATCGCGCAGCGATTGAATATGGAAGCTCGTCTCTGACCACATCTGATGGAGAACGGTGCGCTGATTGTGATAGACGAGCGCGTTTCCGCATCGTACGGCGATTTCATTGCCCGGAACAGCGCGTCCAACCCCTTGCACCGTCAAACCGGCGGCGCGCAGCCGCACTAAAACCGCTTCACTCTCTTGGCTCCTCACCTGAATCACCGCACCCAGCTCTTCACTGAAGAGAGTCTCCAAGGTTACGATCGGCAGCGCAATCTCCAGCCCCATCTTGCCCGCAAAGGCCATCTCCAGCAGCGTAACGAAGAGGCCTCCATCGCTGCGATCGTGATAGGCCAGAAGCTTTCCTTCGGCGTGAAGTTGACGCACCACGGCAAAGTACGCCTTGAGCAACGCCGGGGCTGGAGCATCCGGTGATTCGTCCCCTACCTGGCCATAAACCTGCGCCAGGCAGGATCCACCCAGTCGATTCCTTCCCTCCCCCAGATCGATCAGCAGAAGTTGGTTGTCTCCGGGATGAAGTTGCGGCGTCAATGTCCGCCGCACATCACTCACCGGGGCGAAACCGGAGACGATCAACGAAAGGGGTGCAATGACTTGACGATCTTCGCCGGCCTGTCGCCATTTCGTCTTCATGGACATGGAGTCCTTGCCCACCGGGATGGTCAATCCCAACGCGGGGCAGAACTCCATCCCCACGGCCTGAACCGCATCAAAGAGATTTTGGTCTTCCTGCCCCTCCCCAGCGGCGGCCATCCAATTGGCAGAGAGCTTGATATCGCTGAGCTTGCCGATTGCGGCACCCGCCATATTGGTAATCACCTCCGCTACGGCCATGCGCGCAGATGCTGCGGCGTCGATCACCGCCAAAGGCGTCCGCTCACCTATCGCCATCGCCTCGCCCCAGAAGGAGTCAAAGGCTCCCAGAGTCACGGCGCAGTCCGCCACCGGCGCCTGCCAGGGGCCCACCATCTGGTCCTGAACAACGCATCCTGTGATGCTGCGATCTCCAATCGTGATCAGAAACGACTTCGAGGCGATCGCAGGCAGGCGAAGCAACCGCTCGATCGCGTCAGCGATGCTGACTCCGGCCAGATCGAGCGGCTTATACCGGTTTCGCACTCGCTTCAAGGCGCGCTCCATCCTGGGCGGCTTGCCAAAAAGAACCTGAAGCGGCAGATCGATGGCTCTGCTGCTCTCCATTCCTTGCGCGTGGTCGTTCAAGGTGAGATGGCTCTCCTTCTCGGCGCGTCCCACCACCGCGAAAGGGCATCTTTCGCGCTCGCAGATTGCTGCAAACGTCTTGAGATCCTGGGGCGAAACCGAGAGGACATAACGTTCCTGCGCCTCATTGCACCATACCTCGAGCGGGCTCATGCCTTCCTCACCGCACGGAACCGCCGCCAGATCGAAACTGCCTCCGCAGCCTCCATCCTTGACCAGTTCCGGAAAAGCGTTGGATAGCCCGCCTGCGCCAACATCATGGATAAAGGCGATCGGGTTTTGCTCCCCGAGCTGCCAGCAGCGATCGATGACCTCCTGGGCTCGGCGCTCCATCTCCGCGTTGCCTCGCTGCACGGAAGCGAAGTCCAGCTCTGTGTCTCCATTGCCAGCACTGCTGGACGCCGCGCCGCCCCCAAGTCCAATCAACATCGCCGGGCCGCCCAGCACGACCAACGCATCGCCCGGCCTGATCTGCTTCTTCTCCACATGACCGGCGCGTATATTTCCCAATCCACCCGCCAGCATGATCGGCTTGTGATATCCAAAGATCATTGGCTGTTGGGAGCCATCGGCCGCAGCCGCGCCAGCCTGTTCGTAGGTGCGGAAGTAGCCGCACAGCGCCGGCCGGCCAAACTCGTTGTTATAGGCTGAAGCCCCGAGCGGCCCCTCGATCATGATCTCCAGCGCTGAGGCGATCGACCCTGGCCGGCCGATCTCCTGCTCCCAGGGCTGCGGCGCTTGCGGCAGATGAAGGTTCGAAACGCTGAATCCGCAGAGTCCAGCTTTGGGCTTCGCTCCTCGACCCGTGGCTCCTTCATCCCGTATCTCTCCGCCAGAACCTGTGGCGGCGCCGGGCCAG
>JAKART010000454.1 GCA_021819255.1 Acidobacteriota bacterium | reverse complement strand
ATCTTTCTGCGCGGCCGCTATCGTCACAGTTTTACCCATCCGGAACCGGTAAAGCCCGGACAGATCGTGGAGTATCGGTGGAGTTTGCACGGCGTGGACCACACCTTTTTGAAGGGGCATCGGATGATGGTGGAGGTGCAGTCGAGCTGGTTTCCGCTCTATGACCGGAATCCGCAGACCTATGTGGAAAACATCATGACCGCGCCGGCCTCGGCTTATCAGGCGGAGACGGTCTCCATCTACGGGTCGGCAAAGTACCCATCTCACCTGGATCTGCCTGTTTCAGATGATTCGGTGCTTCCATGAGGAATCGCGCCGAGCTTGGCATTCTGCTCAAAGATGGATGTCTCCGGCCGGCTGATCCGGCCGGCATCTTTTGGCTCCGATGATCTGGAATGCGGAGCTACCGCGGAACCCCCTTCGAGAAAGGTGGAGGGATGGGGAGGGGCGGGTTGCGGGGCTTGAATCTCCATGAGAGATCAAGACTTCCCCGAAGAAACTTTTATAGAGTCTATTCCGTCTCCAAGAAAGTGTAGGTAGAGAGAAGTCAGATGGTTACGCCAAGGCACCTGTAGCCCGGTTCGTTCTCTGCCAACAAAGCGCCATAGGCAACAGAGCGCGGCTCCGCCCAACGCATCAAGATTTCCTCGAGGCATCCAAAGGTTACAGTCCTGGACGATGGGGCTTCTGTCATGGTTCGGCTGCACCGGAGGAACCACCAGGCTCCTCTGCTCCGAGTCTCCGTCTGCCATGGGTTGGGAAGGGTTGAGGGGGATGGTTGATCTGGCAGGCGCCACAGCGGGACAAAGGAAAGAAGAACCATGCGAAGGATGAAAGTAGTCAGAGAGTGCATTCGAGGATGGAAGAGATCCGATCGGGCCGTTGCCTTGCCCCTGATCCTGTGGCTCTGCTTCGGGTTGGCTGGTGCGCGTCAGGCTGCGGCCCAGGGCGCAGCGCCGGCGGTTCAGCAGATGGTGGGAACGGTGGAAGCGACGAGCGCGTCCGGGTTCACGCTCACCACGATGTCTGGGCAGGAGGTGAGCGTTGCAGTGCCGGCCTCGGCCAAGGTTCTGGTGGTGGCGCCGGGCAGCAAGGATCTTAGCTCGGCCACCCAGGGAACGCTGGGAGATGTCGCGGCGGGGGATCGCACGCTGGTCTCTGGCACAGCGGGGGCCCAGGGAATCACAGCGCTGCGCGTGATCCTGATGAAGGCGCAGGCCATCGCTGCAACGCAGCAGGCGGAGGCGGAGGCGTGGCGGAGAGGCGGCGGTGGCATCGTAAAGTCCGTGGATGCGGCTGCGGGAAAGATCGTGATTGCCAGCGGAATGAAGGCGGTGACGGTGCTGGTGTCGCCGAAGACGGTGATCCGCCGCTACGCGCCCGGCTCGGTGCGGTTTGCCGATGCACGGCCCAGCACCATCGGAGAGATTCAAAAGGGCGATCAGCTCCTGGTGAGGGGTGCAAAATCGGCTGACGGAAGCACGATTACGGCCGATGCGCTGGTGACCGGAAGCTTCGGAAACTACTCGGGATTGATTGCGTCTGTCGATCAACAAGCGGGGACGATTTCGCTCAAGGATCTGGCCACCAAGAAGATGGTTACGGTTGCGGTGTCCCCGGCCAGCGACCTGCGTAGCCTTCCCACGATGGTGGCGATGCAACTCGCCGCGCAGATGCGCAGCGCAGGCCACGGAGGCGGGCGCCCAGCCCAAGGAGCCCAGGGAGCACAGTGGCGCGGAGGATCTCCCCCTCCCAATGGGCCTGGAGGTGAGGCCAGCGCCAGGATGAGCCTGTCCCGTATGCTCTCGCGGCTGCCCACGGAGACGCTCTCCGGGCTCAAAGTGGGTGATGCGGTGATGATCGTGGCCACCATGCCGGGGCCAGGTCAGCCGACGGCGCAGGCCGTGACTCTTCTGACGGGTGTGGAGCCGATTCTCAGAGCCTCTCCCAAGGGCCAGGCAATGACGCTCTCGCCCTGGAGCCTGGGCGGCAGCCCTGGGAACGAAGGCGGCGGCGAAGGTGGCGGCGAAGGGGGGCCGCAGCAATAGCGGGGCTACCTCAATTGGATGGAACCAACCGCCCCGATTGCTCGTGGAGCTGCCGGCAGAGCAAAGAACATCACCTGGGGGACGGGCAACCTCGCCGGTTGCATCTGGCCGGCCCGGACACGTCCGTTGGCAAGCAAGTAGGGGCGCGCGGTTGGCGAAGAGGGTCGAAGAGGGTCTCTGATGCGCCCGAGCGGTTTTGATCCCCGATCGGTTTAGATCTTTCGATGAGAGTACGTAGGAAAGGATGACGGAGAAGGATGAAGTTTGAGAGGATCTCGGCTTTCGTGTTGACGTGTTCGTTGGGATTGGCTTTCCCCTGGGGAGTGGGGCTGACGCCGGTCCAGGCCGACGCCCAAACCAGGGGGCAGCGGCCATCCGCCTCGGCTGGGGCCACGGTCCATGGCGTGGTGACCGATCCTGACGGAGCTCTGATCCCGGGGGCGACTGTCACTCTCCAGCCGGCACACGGATCGGCGGTATCGGTGAGGTCGGGTTCCGACGGAACCTATCAAATGGCGGTCAGGCCGGGAACCTACGCGGTTCAGGTTTCGAT
>JAKART010000453.1 GCA_021819255.1 Acidobacteriota bacterium | reverse complement strand
CCAGCGCCTGGTCCACTATGAGCCGGTCGACGGCCGGATACGCGCCGAGATTCTGGAGCTGAGCAGCTTCCTGGTGGACGTGATGCTGCCGGCGGTGAAGTTCTGGCAGGCGCTCAACGAGGAAGAAAAAGCCGCAGCTCTCAAGCTGGAAGCCGAGCTGGCTGAGAATGAGCTGCTGGACGAGATGCTGGAGGCCAAAGCCGACTGCGCGCCGGCCTTCCGTGGCGCAACCGCCAGCTACACCAACCAGGGCTGCCGCACCAGCGTGCTGGCGAAAAAGGTGGAGGTCATGGAGCGCGGCATGCGCCAGGCCATGGCCATCGCCGCCCGCATGCCCCGCGGCCTGATGCAGTTGAGCGAAGCAGGCCTTTGAGCCTCAATCTACCCAAGGAGACAGAATGGCAACCTTACATGGCTTGGATGACCCGGAGGTTCAGCCTCTGATGCAGAAGATGAACGCGGATTCGTGGGATCCACGCATCGACCGCAATATGCTGCGTCCGCCGGAACGCTACATCTACATCTTTACCGTCTCGCCGCGCGAGTTCATCGTCGACCGGCCTCCGCTGTGGATCAAGTTCCGTCTGCGCGCCTGCCCCAAAGGCCGGCGCTACGCTCTGGTCACGCGCATCCCGGACCCGCTGATGCAGAAGGTGCATAACACCGATACCGGCAAGTTCCGCGGCGAGGCGCACGACGGGCTGCGCTGCACCATCGACCTGCTGAATCCGAACAATCCCACCAACGATCCGGACTGGAACGCCGCGCCCGAGATGGCTGCCTACTTTTCCACCAGCCGCGGCAGCGATCTGTTCGCGCAGGGCCTGTTCATCAGCCTGCAGGAGACGCCCGGCGAAGAGGAGATTCGCCGCGCCGAGCTGCGCCGTGAGCGCTACTACCGCGCCCTGATGGCCCAGGCCGACGAGCTGGAGGTGACGGACCGCCCCGGCCTGCAAGCCATGCTGAAGGGCGAAGAGGGTACGGATCTGCGCATGGCGCTGGACTACTTCGGCGAGCAGCGCGAGTACCACAAACCCATGGCGCCCACCGTGGATTGCCCCAACTGCGGCGATCCCATCAAGAAAAACGTCGCCTTCCACAAGAGCACGGCCCTGGGCGGCATGCTCTGCGTCCTGGACTGGCGGAAGGCCGTCATGGCCGGCGTCAGGAACAAGTCCGATGTGCCGGAGGAGCAGCGCTGGTGGAGTGAAGATGCCCCCGCCAAGCGTTCTTCGGCGCGTCCCCGCTCTTCGTAAGGCGTTGCAGCGGCGGCCCTCCCACGCTCCATGTCTCGGCGTAAGGCCGCCGCTGCCGCCTGCGAAGTCTAACGTCAGGAGATTATGTCCGTAAACTATCCAATCCGCTACCCCAATCTGCAAGGGATGATGGACCTGTTCCGTTCGCTGGTCAACGACGACGGCGCAGGGATGGATGGCCCGCAGGGCGGCATCATCGCCACCAATACGGCGCCCTTTACCCTGCCGTTCCTCAACGCCGCCATCCGCTGGGTCTACCGCAAGCTGCGCAGCATCGGAGATCCCGCGCTCATCCTGGACAACTACCTCCTGCTGGGGTTGCCGGCGCTGACGCAGCCGAACCCGGCTGTGCAGGTCAGCCTGGGATTCCTGGGCTACTTCGACGGCTTCCAGAACCACGCTCAGTGGACCTTGCCCGCAGGAGCCATGGGCGTCGACCGGGTATGGGAGCGGGTGAACGGCTCCGGCGCTGACTTTTTTCCCATGCAAGCCGCGCCCGACGGCCTGCCGCCCCTGCAACAGAGCGGCGTCAACCGCATCTATGAGTGGCGCGGCAACGCCCTGTGGATGCCGGGAGCGCTGCAGAGCGTCGATCTGCGCCTGCGCTGCCAGATTGCCCTGCCTCCCATTCTGGGCGACAACCTGAACTTCTGCACGACCTATGTTCCGGTGCTGGACTCGCAGGATGCCATCGTGGACCGGATGCTGGTGCTCTACGCGCGGCGCTTCTCACCCGATCAGTTGCCCGCCGCGGCCCTGGCCAGCCAGGGCATGGACGGCAATGGAGGAAGCATCGGCGATCTGATGCTGCAGACGGTGCGCGCCGCCCAACGGCAGGAGAACGTGCGCCGTGAGTTCGGCCGCCAGGCCGTCGGGAACTTCGCGCAGTGGAATGACGACCTCTAACCAATCTTCAAGGAGAACATCATGGCAGAAGCAACCCTGACTCTCAGCGTCAACGCGGAGCCCAACGGCGTCGACAACACGCAGCGCCATCAGGTGCTGTTTGGAACCGCGGCGCTCACGGCCGGAGGCGACTATGCGACCAATGGCATCCCCTGCGCCTTCAGCTTTCTGAACGCCGCCGGAGATGCCTTCCTCCCCAACTTCCTCACACCCACTCCGGTCTGGACCAGCATCCAGTCACTGGCCGGGGGGACGTACCAGTATCTCTACGACACGGTGCACCAGACGCTGCGCATCTACCAGGCCGGCGTGGAGCTGGCCAGCGGAGCCGGCATCAACGCCGATACCATCGGCTTCCGCCTTGAGTTCCTGCGCGGCGAGTAAGAGCCCATGCATAACATCAACCCGGCTGTTCAGTCCGTGAGCCTGGATACCTATGGGG
>JAKART010000452.1 GCA_021819255.1 Acidobacteriota bacterium | reverse complement strand
CAGAGAAGCCCGATCGAGAGCGAGCCATGGCTTTTCTACGCTCCGGGAACTACGCCTGGAACAGCGGGATGTTTTTGTGGAGCGCGCGGACGCTGGCCGATGCCATCCGCGAGCATGCTCCGAAGATGGCGCCTTTGCTGGAGAAGATCGCCGCGGCTTGGCGAACCCCGCAGTTTGAGCAGGTGTACCGGGCGCTCTACCCGCGGTGCGAGTCCATCTCCATTGACTATGCCGTGCTGGAACCGCGCTCGGCCAAGGGAGAGAGTGCTTCTGAACTTTACTGCCTGCCGGCGGACTTTGCCTGGAACGATCTGGGAAGCTGGGCGGCGCTGCACGAGTTCCTGACCGAGAGTCACTCCTGCCCCAACCGGAACGTGATCGAATCGGCCGGCAGCGTACAGATCGACTCCGCGGGCTGTTATGTCTTTGCGCCCGGCAAGACGGTAGCCTTGGTGGGAGTGAAGGATATCGTGGCGGTCGAGACCGGCGATGCGCTGTTGATCACCACCCGCGAAGGTTCCCAGGATGTGGGCAAAGTAGTGAAGGAGCTCCAGAGCCGGGGCAGGACGGATCTGATTTGAATACAGTGGTGAAGTTTGGAACCGACGGATGGCGAGGCATCATCGCCGACGATTTTACCTATGAGAACGTGCGGGTGGCCTCGCGCGCGATCGCGCTCTATGTGCTGCGGCATGAGACGGCGCAGGCGGGAGTCTGCGTAGGATACGATACTCGCTTCGGATCTCGTTCCTTTGCGCGCGTGGTGGCTGAGGTGCTCTCGGGCGCTGGAATTCCCGTCGCGCTCTCCAGCAAGGTGACGCCAACTCCGGAGCTGTCCTTCGCGGTGCGCAGCCGCAAGGCCGCGGGCGGGGTGATGATCACCTCCAGCCACAATCCGGCAGAGTGGAACGGGGTGAAGTACAAGGCCGGCTATGGCGGCTCGGGAAGTCCCGCGATCATCGCCGCGATCGAGAGCTATCTGCTGCAGGAGCTGCCTGCGGCCGCAACCCCTGCGCGGATCGAGGAGGTGGACTTTTCGCCGCCCTACATCGCCGCCGTGGAGTCTTTTGTGGATTTGGCGGCGATCCGGCGATCCGGCTATCGCTTCCTCATCGATACCATGTATGGCGCCGGCAAAGGCTACGTTGCGGGAATCTTTGGGCGCGCGGGCATACCGTGCGTGGAGTTTCGCAGTGAGCTGAATCCGGCCTTTCCCGGGATCAACCCGGAGCCCATTCTGCCGCACATCGCCGCTACGCAGAGGGCGGTGGTGGCGGAGCGTTGCGATGCCGGCCTGATCACCGACGGCGACGCTGACCGGATTGGGGCCGTGGACGAGAACGGCAACGTCGTCGATGCGCACAAGATCTATGCCGTGATTCTAGATTGGCTGCTGCGCCGCAAGCAGTGGCCGGGCGATGTGACGCGTGCCTTCAATACCACCCGAATGCTGGATCGTATCGCCGCCCGCCATGGGCGCAGGCTGCTGGAGCACGGCATTGGCTTCAAGTATGTGGTGGATCTGATGCTGGAGCGGGAAATCCTGATTGGCGGCGAGGAGTCGGGCGGCATTGGCATCAGCCGTCACCTGCCGGAGCGCGATGGGTTGTTGAACAGCCTGCTGATTGCCAACGTGATGGCCGACGAGCGGAAGACGCTGGGAGAGCTGGTGGCAGCCTTGCAAGCCGAGTACGGCGAGCACCAGTATGGACGAATCGATATGCATATCCCGGAGCCGTTGAAGCAAGCCGCGATTGCACGCGCGGGCTCCGGCCTGAGTGAGATCGCCGGACTGAAGGTGCTGCGCACGGAGAGCCTGGACGGGACCAAGTTTTTTCTGGAGAACCCTGCCTGCGCGGGCAGACCCAACGCCGCCGAGACCTGGCTGCTGTTGCGGGCCAGCGGCACGGAGCCGCTGCTTCGCGTCTACTGCGAGAGCTGTAGCGTGGAGAGCGTGCAGCGAATCCTGGAGGCGGCCCGGGATTTTGTGCTGGCTGGGGGCGTAGCGTGAGCAAGTGGGTGAGAATTCAAGCGACCGGAGTTCTCTTCGACATGGACGGGGTGCTGACGAGTTCGATCGGCAGCGTGAATCGCTCCTGGAGGCGCTGGGCGGAGCACTATGGACTCCCTGATGCCTCCACCTTGGCGGTTCCCCATGGAAAGAGAGCCATCGACATTGTGGCCAAACTGAAACCTGACGTGGATGTTCTGGAAGGGCTGCGTCTGATCGAGGAGATGGAGATCGCCGACGGGGAGGATGTGAAGGCTCTGACGGGGGTTCGCACCTTGCTTGAGGCTCTGCCCGCGCAGCGCTGGGCGATTGTCACCTCGGCGACCTTCCGGCTGGTTACGGCGAGGTTGAAGGCGGCCGAGCTTCCAGTTCCAGAGCGGATCATCAGCGCGGAGTCGGTGGAGCGGGGGAAGCCGGACCCGGAGCCGTACCGCCGTGGCGCGGAGCTGATCCACGCCGCGCCGGCCGATTGCATCGTGGTGGAAGACGCGCCCAGCGGCGTAGCCGCAGGCGTAGCCGCCGGTTGCCGGGTGCTGGGGGTATTGGGTACGCATGACCTGGAAGAGCTGCTGGCCATGGGCGCAAGCTGGGTGG
>JAKART010000451.1 GCA_021819255.1 Acidobacteriota bacterium | reverse complement strand
CAGTGGGCGGCTTGGGGCATGGGTAGTGCTCAGACCGGATGTGACCATGGCGCAGCAGGGCGGCGTCACGGGCGTTCCTTTTGTCTCCCTCGTCCGGCTTGGCGGCGTGAGTCGGTTCTCTCTGGCTGAATGGCGAAGAACGCAGTTCGGGTCGGGTATCCGAAGATTTGGTCTTTGGGTTCGGACGCGTAGGCCGAGGACAGACTGCTCTAAAATCATTCCTGCATGCGTTCCCGCCCCATAAGCATTTGCGCAGCCTCGGTTCTGGAGGGCCGGCTCTGATGCCCGCCTGTCTGCGCTCCTTTTGCAAGATCAACCTTGGTCTGGCCGTAGGCTCCCCCCGCGCGGATGGCTTCCATCCCCTGGCCACGGTGTACCAGACGCTGCCGCTGCATGACCGGGTGACGGTGACGGCGCGAGCGGCGGGGCGCACCCGGATCGAGATCACCTCCAACCATCCCGGGGTGCCGCGCAGCGCGGAGGGAAATGCGGAGCGCAACACGGCCTGGAAGATGGTCCAGGGAGCGCTGGAACGCCTCGATCTCAGCGCCGAGGTGCAGATTCACATCGAAAAGACCCTGCCGGTGCAGGGCGGGATGGGCGCGGGTTCGGCCAACGCCGTGGCGGCGCTGCTGGGCCTGGAGCGGGAGTTGGGCGTAGCTCTGCCCGGGCCGGAGCGGCTGCGGCTGGCCGCGGGGGTCGGCTCGGACGTTCCCTTGTTCCTGCTGGGCGGAACGGTGCTCGGCCTGGGCCGGGGCGAGCAGGTCTATCCGCTGCCGGACACGGCTCCGCTGGCCTGCGTTGTGGCCCTGCCCGAGGTGGGTGTCTCGACGGCGTTGGCCTTCCAGCAGATGGACGCGCGTCCTTTGACTTCCGGCCATTCTGTGGATAAACTGGAACAGTTGAGCCGCGCTCTAGCCTCTGTCTGGTCAGTTTCTGGCCTTGAGTCCGGCCCCTCCGGTATCGCTCTTACGGACCGCCCGGATTCTGCGCAAGGGGAACTTGCGCCGGGTTCAGCGTCAGGCGACCTGCCTTCGGGCAGGGCCTCGGCAACGAGGGACGTACCATGCGATCTGGCCGAGAATCCTCTTCTCGCGCTTGTCCGCACCGGGATTGGGAACGACTTCGAAGAGGTCGTCTTCTCGCAGCATCCCTTCTTGCGTTCCATCAAGCGTGATCTGTTGGGAGGTTCAGAGGACGCCGCGCTCTATGCGGCTCTCTCGGGCTCGGGTTCGGCGTTGTTTGGGCTCTATGGATCCCAGGCCGCCGCGCGCGAGGCTCAACATCGTGTGCAGCAAAGCGGCACGCGGGCGATCCTGACGGAGACCCTGCCGCGCCGCCGGTATCGGCACGCGATCTTTGCAGAGGAGCCGCTCTCGGAAGAGAGGCTTGGGGCTTAGCCGAGGTTAAGTTCATCGGTTGGCTGGGCCGCATGCAGGCAGGCGTACTGGGCGATCGACTAATGGTAGGTCAAGTGCCTTTGACGCACTTTGTCTAGGTTCGAATCCTAGTCGCCCAGCCACAAGTCGCCACCCGGCCGCCGCAGTGGTTTGCCAAGCCGGCTGGGCAACTGCCTCCGGCCGGCGAGTCGGCTTCTGCGCAGAGGGCTGAAGTTTGGGAGCTTTTGATCTTTCGCGATGGCAACTGCATCGTCAGGAAGGTGAGCAGGACCCGCATCCGGCGCCGGATGCGGTAGCAGCAGAAAGTATGGAGATTGCTCTGGAATCGAACCAGAAGAGGGCAAGATCCAGGGAATCAGGTCTCGCACATGCAGGTGGCCGGTGAAGAAACCAGTACCGGCTGCAAGGCAGTAAGGCAAGCAGTATGAAAGAGCCCATGGGTCAACCAGCCTGGAGGATTTCAACGTGAGTGACAGCGTCTCCGAAACCGTCATCGAAACTGTGACAGCATCCGTGAACGTAGCCGACACAACTGTGGTTCCCAACCCAAACTCGAGCCATGCGGTCTCCGCCCCGTCGTCGGCCAACAAGGCTGCCGATCCCAAGGCGGCGGAGAAGAAGCGCCCCTCGCGGCTGAGCGAGGACCGGCGCTTCAAAATCTTCTCCGGGACGGCCAACCGGCCACTGGCTGAGGAGATTGGCAAATTTCTGGGCGTTCCCGTAGGCGAATCCCGCCTGGAGCGCTTCTCCGACGGCGAAACCTTCTTTCAGCTTCTGGAGAACGTGCGCGGGGTCGACGTCTTTCTGATTCAGCCCACCTGCAATCCCGTGGATCAGCATCTGGTGGAGCTGCTGATCATGATGGATGCTCTGCGCCGCGCCTCCGCCCGCCGCATCACGGTGGTGGTGCCGTATTACGGCTACGCCCGTCAGGATCGCAAGGACAAGCCGCGGGTGGCCATCTCCTCCAAGCTGGTGGCCGATCTGCTGGTGACGGCCGGAGCCAACCGGGCGCTGTTTGTGGATCTGCACGCGGCGCAGATTCAGGGGTTCTTCAACATCCCGGTGGATCATATCTTCGCCAGCCCGGTGCTGGTGGGGTACTTCGATGAGCTGAACCTCTCCAATCTGACGGTGGTGAGTCCGGACACGGGCGGAGTGGAGCGGGCGCGGTTATTAGCAAACAAACTACAGCAGCCGGCGCCGC